>CAJOOX010000016.1 GCA_905236195.1 uncultured Bacteroidales bacterium | reverse complement strand
TCTCTTTCCGCGTCTTGCTTTGGTGCGGGAAATTGCGGCACGGAATCACTTCATGCATTGGGAATTAGAATTTGCCGATCTGTTTGCGGAGCGTGGTGGATTTGATCTGATAATCGGAAATCCGCCGTGGATTAAGCTGGAGTGGAAAGAACAAAACGTATTGGCTGAACGCAAGCCGTTATTTGTCATAAGGGAATTCAACGCCACCCAAATCACAAAGGAACGTTATATTGCTTTAGCAGATAAAAGCACCTATCATTTGTATCTCAGCGAATATATCCAGATGGATGGAATGAAAGCATTTCTGAATGCTCAACAGAATTACCCGGTTCTGAAAAAGCAACAGTCAAATCTATACAAATGTTTTTTGCCGCAAGCGTGGATGTTTGCCAGTTTGGATGGCGTCAGCGGATTTGTGCAGCCTAATACCGTATTTGAAGACAGTAAAGGCGGGATTTTGCGTGCCGCTCTGTATCCGCGCCTTCGCAAAAATTTCAGGTTTGTCAATGAATTGCGTCTTTTCAGTGATGTACACCATGAAACAGGATTTGGGCTGTGCATTTACGGAAAGCCCCAATACATTCATTTTGATTTGATATGCAAATTGTATGATCCATCCACAGTTGAGGCTTGCTATGATTCAAGCGAAAATACGCAGTCTGATCAGGCAGTCAGAAAAAACGGATGGAATATTAGTGGAAATTCAGACCGCGTACTTCATATAACAAGCAGGGAACTCAAGCTGTTCGCACGATTGCTTGAAGGTAATGATATATGGCAGCAGTCCAGGACACCAGATGTCTACTCTGAGCAGATAATCAAAGTTCTTAGTCTGTTTGCAGAATATCCTCGAAAACTAGCCAGTAATGAAAGTGTCGTTTTTACAACGGAATGTTGGCACGAAACGAACGATCAAAACAGAGGCTATATTCAAGCAAAAAAACATGGTGATGCCTATCAGGCTGATTTTCCAGAAACAATTGCAGCATCCATCTATTCTGCCCCGAATATCGGCATTCTGAATCCGTATGGTTCCAGCACCAGAAGACTGTATCGTGTAAACAGCGATTATGACCGGGTTGATTTGACTGTTCTACCGGACAACTATCTGATTCGCTGTAAATATCGTCCTGGAATGTCTATGAGTCAGTATCTCCAAGAAATTCCAGAAAGCCCTTGGGGAAAAGTAACTGACTTTTACCGTATTATAAGCCGGGAGTTCGTTGGTTGCGATTCTGAACGCACATTGACATGTGCTATCGCACCAAGGGCGATAGCACATGTCAATGCGGTTTTTTCCGTATATGTCAAAAACCGCATGGACATGATTTGCCTTGCAGGTTGCGAAGCAAGCGTCCCATATGATTTCTTTGTCAAATGTATAGGGAAACGCCATATTAATTATAGTACCTATATGCTGTTTCCGTTGTTGGAAGGGGAAAAGCACCTTCAAATCGTCGTAAGAACTTTGCTGATGAATTGTTTATCCGTCTACTACCGGGATTTATGGAAAGAATGTTGGCATAAAGAATTTGTAAAGAGTTCGTGGAGCAAGAGCGACAGCAGGCTTTCCCCATCACGTTTCTGTGATTTGACGGACAAGTGGACATGGAATACCCCACTCCGTACTGACTATGAACGGCGGCAGGCACTGGTCGAAATAGACGTTCTTGTAGCTATGGCGCTCGGTATGACGCTGGAACAGTTGAAGATTATTTATCGTATCCAGTTCCCTGTCCTTCAATCCTATGAAGCTGATACATGGTATGACGCAAACGGACGTATTGTGTTTACCAACAATCGCGGTCTAACCGGTGTGGGGTTCTCCCGCTCGGAATGGGAAAACGGCATCAAAGGCGCGTCTGCTGGACAAAAGTTCTATCGCGTAATCACCGATGACACCATGCCCGGTGGCCCAGTAGAGCGCACAATTGAGTATGTCGCGCCGTTTGACCGCTGCGACCGCGAGCAGGACTATGAAACCGCATGGAGATTCTTTAAGGAGAAGTATGGAGGACAAGTATGACTGAATCTGAAAAGATCCTCAGTGCTTTCTCTCAAATGTATTTCTTTGAGGAAATCGTTCAAGACAATCTGCAATTCGTGAGTCATGACGGAAGCACTCAAGAACTTGCTGATCTTTTGCTGAATATGGGCGATTCTATAATTGCCATTCAAATTAAAGAAAGATCAGATTCTGCCAGAACAACAGATTCGATAATCGAAAAGAAGTGGTTCGATAAGAAGATGAGTCTGGCAAAAAAGCAGATCAAAACCACAATGAGTTTTATTAAAGAAGGTAAAATTCCTGCGTTTCAAAACAAACGAGGCATAACGAAAATTATTCGCGCTGATGCGGAGATTATTCCTCTTGTCATCTTTCTCAACGAGTCGATAACTGAGTATCCACATATTCTTGAAAGACATTCTGAAACTGGATTGACTGTGAATTGTATGTCATTCGCAGACTTTCAAGTAATGTGTTCAGAGCTTATCTCTCCAGCAGAGATGATTGATTATCTGAAATACAGATGCGGTTTTTATGAGGCTAACGGGCCTGTAAACGTTATAATTCGTGAGTTTTCTGAAAACGATATGCTGATAATTCGCCCCGCCGCAAATGAGACATTGCTACATTTGTTCCTTATTGAAAAATATGGAATAGACGAATTGAAGCAAGGAAATGAACAGTTTGAGCTATTCAGATGGTTTGTTCGGCAAACTGCGGAACGTTCCATTGTTGGAAGAGATAATTTTGCAACGTATTCGATTCTTCTCTTCTTGATGCATTTTCGTAGAAATGAGATCAAGGAGTTTATGAAGCGGCTTATCCTTGCCAGAGATAAAGCAAAGGCTGGAAATTATGGCATTGCAGGATCATTAAGGCGGGGAGATTCATATGCAATTTTTTTCGTCTCTTCACCGCCGCATCAATCGCTTTCGATGGAATATCTCTCGAAACTGGCAAGACGAAAATGCAATCCTCAAAAACTGTTGCAAGTCTATGCTTGGTGGGAAGATAACGAAAACTATCGCATAGACTATATCTTACAGGACCCCACTCAACAGGATGCAGAACAATGATGATAGATTTGCGTCAACTGCATTGCTTTCTGGCTTGACGAATTCTTCCTGCCACTTGACAAAACGCTTGACGAATCCTATTATATACTTGACAAAACGCTTAACGAGCCCTATTATATACTTGACGAAACACTTGACGAATCCCATCATACGCTTGACAAAATACTTGATGGAATGAAACCACATATAGAGAAACAGCTTAAGGAGTGATCTCCTGTGTTACCTTCCGTCCTTGCCAAACAGTTGCAGAGGGGAATTGGAGACTATATGGAAACCACATTCCCGATGACAAACGATCCTTTCCGGGGCTCTGTCAAAAAAATGCTGGAAACAAAGGACTCTGTGTATCATGAGCCTTTTGTCTCTGTGCGCCTTCCGTTCCGTGTCGCGGAACAAATGCCAGTCTGCTTTGAAGCGATCCGCCCTGCCTATCTTCCCTATGTCCATCAACAAACAGCTTTTGAGCGTCTGACCGGCGATCAGGCCCATTCTACCCTGATTGCCACGGGAACCGGATCCGGTAAAACAGAGTGTTTTCTCTATCCAATTTTGGAATATTGCTATCAGCATCGCGGTGAAAGGGGCATTAAGGCGCTGATTATCTATCCGATGAACGCGCTGGCTTCCGATCAGGCAAAGCGTATCGCAGATTTGATCTGGAATAGTCCTGAACTGCGCGGCAATGTAACCGCCGGAATGTACGTCGGCGGCTATGAGAAACACCCCAGTCGCATGATGAGTGATACCACAATTATCACGGATCACGATACCATATTGAACTGTCCGCCGGATATTCTGATGACCAACTATAAAATGCTGGATTATCTGCTTGTCCGCCCCAAAGATGCCGCCATCTGGCAAGATAACCGTCCGGATACGCTGAAGTATATTGCGGTGGACGAACTACACACCTTCGACGGCGCACAAGGTACGGATCTTGCTTGTCTACTTCGCAGACTAAAAGCTCGTCTCTCCACTCCAAGCAGTCATCTCTGCTGCATCGGTACTTCCGCGACAATGGGTTCCAGTGAAAACGGTGCCAGCATTCTTCAATACGCCGAGGAAATTTTCGGTGAGCCGTTTGAGCGGGATGCCATGATTACAGAAGATCGCCTGTCGCCGGATGAGTTCTTCGCCGGTTACGATATAATAGATTTTACCATACCATCAGCCGATCAGATCAATCGGCTGAACACGCTGATGGAACAGGGCGACGAGATGGTTTATCTCCGCGCCGCACTGTACGCATGGACAAATTTGACTGGTGTAGATATTGCCGCTGCCGCAGGGCGGATTATACTCGGACAACATCTGATGCGTCACAGTTTCATGCAGGCTATGATCACACTGATGAAAGGCAATTATTATCAGGTTGAGGGAATTGCGGAAGCACTGAGCACCCGTTATCCTGCTCTGAAAGAGACAGGAAATGCGGAAGCAGCGGTCAATGGGCTATTGGCGCTGATTTCCCACTCCCGAACGGGATCTCCAGAAAATCCGCGTCCGTTCCTGCATGTACAGGTTCAGCTTTGGATACGGGAACTGCGCCGCCTGCTGGCGAAGGTATCTGGTAATGAGATTACCTACGCCATTGCCCACGACCTGAACGCCCGACAGTCCGAACAATATTTACCCGTGGTAAATTGCCGGGACTGTGGTGCCACTGGTTGGACCACTATCCTCAGTGAACGGGGCAGTGCGACGATTGCTAACCTTGAGAAATTCTATAACCTATATTTCAAGACGGATGAAAAAATTGTAATCCTGTATCCGCATTCTCATGAAAGTTATCCATTGGGCATGATTGCTGGACGTATTTGTCCGAATTGCTTGCAGGTCAAAATTGGCGAAAATTCTCTTTCCACTTGTGATAACTGTGGTGTAGGAATGGTGGATGTTGTACTGCCGAATCCATTGAAAACAACTGCGTCCAAAGAACATAAGCAGTTTATCTGCCCGTTTTGTGGTTCCAGACGCGGTCTTTCCCTGATGGGTCTGAGAAGCGCGACAGAAATCAGTACAGAGCTTTCCCAGCTTTTTGCGTCCAGATTTAATGACGACAAAAAGACACTGGCTTTTTCCGACAATGTACAGGATGCAGCCCACCGCGCCGGATTTTTTAACGCACGTACATGGCGCTTTGGCTTCCGCTGTGCTTTGCAGCGCTATGTCCAAAATGGCGGTGCCGGATTGAGCCTCGCGGACTTTACTAAGGGATTTATCCAATATTGGCATGAACAGATGGACGATGAGAGCTTTGTCAGTTTTTTCATTGCGCCGAATATGACGTGGCGGAACGCTTACGAAGAGATGATCAAAAATCGTAAATTGGGCGATGACGACAAAGCAAAAAAACTTATAGGAGATATTGAAAAGCGTATTTCTTATGAGATCATGCTTGAATACGGTCTCACCAGCAGAATAGGACGAACTTTGGAAAAATCGGCTTGTTCCTGTCTGGAATTTCCGCCTGACGTTATTTCCGCCGTAGCGCGGGTTGTCCAGGAACGTGTTTTTAATGAGATCGGCGCTATGAGATATACCAGCGGAGGCCGCTTTGAGCAGATGACAGCAGGCTATCTGAAACTTATGGCATGGAATGGCGCGTTTGACGACGATGCCTTTTCACTCTTTCTAAAAGAGAATGGAAACACCTATCTGCTTTCTAATGAACGTGTAAACTGGATGCCTGGTCGGCAGTCCGGCAGAAATACGCCAAGGTTTATCCGTAAGCTGAATGGGCAGAGCAGGAAAAATCTGAACTTTGATGCTGTTTCAGACAGTAAATATGTTGATTGGATTGCCTCCTGTTGTGATGAAATGATGATGGATCGGTCTGCTTTCGTGGAGATTGGCCAGATTATCCTGGAAGAACTTGTCAGGAATGGAATTGTTGTGGTTGTTCCGGCAACAGGGAATGACAGTGTCTATGCTTTAAATAAAGGCAGAGTATTAATCACAGATAACGTAGCGATGATGAAGTGCGATACCTGTGGAATTACTTATGCCGTTGCAGAAAGCAATCGAAATTTCTGGCTTGATGCCCCTTGTGTCCGGGCTGCATGTAGCGGGACTTTGAAAGCAGACGCGGTAAGCGGCCTTGATTATTATGGAAAACTCTTTTCTTCCGGAGATATTGCCAGAATCAATGCACGAGAACATACTGGCCTTTTAGACCGTAACGACCGTGAAACACTTGAAATTGACTTTAAGCGGGAAAAAGGTAGTGTGCGGTTGTGGGATCCGAATGTGCTGTCCTGTACGCCTACGCTGGAAATGGGAATTGATATTGGAGACCTTTCTGCAGTGATTCTTTGTAGTATGCCTCCGGCTCAACCGCAGTTCCTACAGCGTACTGGGCGCGCTGGACGTAAAGATGGAAATGCTTTGACGCTGGCAATCGCGGCAGCCAAACCACATGATCTTTACTTCTATGCCGATCCGCTGGACATGATGACAGGGAATGTTGTCCCTCCTAAAATCTTCCTGAAAGCATCCGCTGTATTGGAACGTCAGTTTTCAGCCTACTGTATGGATTCATGGGTGAGAAGCGGTGTGGCGGAACAGTCTATTCCAAAAACGGTAAGCGTGGTGCTGGGGAAACTGGATAGCCATCTGGTGGATGTGTTCCCCTTCAATTTTCTGCGCTATGTACAAAATCACCTTTCACACCTCTTAGATGCCTTTTTTCAGTTATTTGCACAGTCTCTGGACAATACGGCCAAGAAAGAACTGCGCATCTTTGCACAGGGCAATGGTCTAAAAGAGAGTCCTATGCACATGAAGATTCTGGAAGCATTTCAGACGCTGAAACAACAAAAAGATGCTCTCTTGGGGAGTATCCGGCAGTTGAATGCCATGGTGAAAGAGTTGGAGAGTAAGCCGAAGGATTCCTCTTATGAAGAAGAAATCAAAGAGCTACAGGCAGAACAGACAGCGCTGAGGAATGTTGTCAGGGAAATCAATCAAAAGGAGCTTTTCAATTTTCTCTCTGATGAAGGGCTGTTACCGAACTACGCTTTCCCTGAATCTGGGATTGTTCTGAAAGCAATCCTGTATCGAAAGGATGAGGAGCCGGAGGAAGTAAAAAAGTCCCATAAGAAATCAGTATATGAGTACAGTAGATCCGCATCTGCCGCTATCAGTGAATTTGCACCAGACAACAGTTTTTACGTAGGCGGCAGGAAACTCACCATTAATCAGGTGGATTTAACCAGCGCGCAGTCTGCCAAATGGAGGCTTTGTCCGAATTGCTCTTATGCACAGATTGAGGAAGCGGGAAAGAATGCCGCTTGTTGTCCGCGTTGCGGGAGTCCGGCATGGGCCGATGCGGGACAGGCTCGGAATATGCTGAAAGTACAGATGGTGTACTCCTATATGGACTATAGAAAAAGCCTGATTTCTGACGAGAGTGATGACCGATCTCATGTATTCTATTGTAAGCAAATGTTGGTTGATGTGGATGAGGATCACGACATTTCCAGTGCTTATGAGATGAACAACGAGGAGTTCCATTTTGGATATGAGTTCGTCAGAAAAGCTACGCTCCGGGAGATCAATTTTGGAGAGAGTGATATAGTCGGTGAAAAACTAACGATCTCCGGAATTGAGGATGTACGGAAGGGATTTAAAATCTGCCAATACTGTGGAAGAATTCAGCCGAATAATGGCAAAGAAGTCCATACTTTCTATTGTAAGAGCCGGAAAATATCTGCCTCCAGCAATGATCCGTTTGCAGAGTGCCTGTTTCTATACCGGGAGTTTGCAACGGAGGCTTTACGAATTCTGATCCCAGCAACCACAATGGACGCATCTGCCGTTCGGACTGAGTCTTTCACGGCTGCCTTTATGCTGGGAATGAAAGAGTATTTCGGTAATGTAGACCACCTTCGGGCTACGGTCAGCGCAGTTCCAATTCCGGATGCCGACTACAGAAAGCAGTACCTTGTCATTTATGACTCTGTTCCGGGTGGTACAGGCTATCTGAAACAGCTTATGAAAGAGCAGGGCTCTTTAATTGATATTTTTGAGCGGGCGTTACAAAAATTGGAACAATGCTCCTGCAAGGAAGATCCGCAGAAAGACGGTTGCTATCATTGCCTTTATGCATACCGACAGAGCCAGAATATAGGCAATATCTCACGCAGAACAGCGATTCAGCTTCTGAAGACAATTCTGAGCGGTAAAGCCAATTGGAAAAAGATGGATGGAACTTTAAGCAATATTTCTGTAAACTCTCTCTTTGACAGTGAACTGGAACGTCGGTTTATAGAAGCAATCGAACGGATGAATAGTGAAAGCAGGAGAGTAGAGGTATCTAAATCCCTTGTGAACGAAAAAGAGGGTTATACCCTGAAAGTCAATGAATCCACTTGGGAGATAGAACCGCAGGTATTACTGGATGCTTCGCAGGGGGTCTCAGTAACTTGCAAACCTGACTTCATTATTCGTCCTATCGGTAAGTCTGACAAACGCCCGGTAGCGGTTTTTACGGACGGCTTTCTTTATCATAAAGATAAGATAGCAGATGATACCTTGAAGCGGGAGGCAATTCGCAGAAGCGGCAAATATCGCGTCTGGGTACTCAGTTGGCGTGATGTGCAATCAGTATTCCAGACACAGGGCGATTATTATACGCTAACACTTACTCCAGAAAAAATGCCGTCCGGAGCGAAAATGTATCAACCTGTCATTGGCTCTGAAAATG
Organism: uncultured Bacteroidales bacterium; assembly: GCA_905236195.1. Lineage (GTDB taxonomy): Bacteria > Bacteroidota > Bacteroidia > Bacteroidales > UBA3663 > Liminaster. The sequence continues at coordinate 3,169 of CAJOOX010000016.1, read as the reverse complement.
CCAGTGTACTGAAACCCGGAAAAATGTCCATGTTTGAACTTCTTATGCGCTATCTTGATATGGAAGAGGCGGAAAGACTGTTTGAAACACAGGCGCGGGCGTATTCGTTGTCTTTGCTGGAACCTATGAAAGCCACCAATGCACTTGCCTTTTTGAACTGGAATGACATGGTTCAGAAAATAAACTCACAAACCTGCTTTATGGAAGATACATTTGTTCAGCCAGGTACATTTTTTGGAACATGGACACCGAGAACTGCTGACAGCCATTTTCATGCTTATGCCGGTATTTTGGTAGCAAGCATGAAGACAAATAAAAATGCGTCGGCTACTGTGTGCGCCTTATTGGATGATCGCACAGACAGCAGAACAGATCACTATGAGCAAGAATGGAACGGGTTCTGGCATTTTTTCAATGTCATGCAGTTTGCAAAGCAGTTTGTGTCAATTTGCAACACAGGTCTTGATACTCATGCTTATGTTCCGCTTCTTTACAAGCAGACAGACATTGTGACAGAAGATATGTTCTCTACCCAAAAGTTTACGGAAGGATGGGGTACAACCAGAGAAATGTTGTTTGAGGAGGAAGCCATCGAAATCGCCAATGCACTTCAAGAAAACGGTATAGCGGCTCCAGATGAGATGGGCTACGAATTGGCAAATGAGTCTGGCGCAGTTATTGCAGAATTTGAAATGATCTGGCTCCGCAGAAAGATTGGTTATATGACTGAAGAGCAGCGGACCAATCGTCATAAAGCGGAAGCCGCAGGATGGAAAGTTTTCACTGCTGCAGACGAAATTGATGTGACATTCAAGGAGGGATGACAAATGGCTACAAACGTCAAAGTCGCTATCTCTTCTGATTTTCTGACGGCGTTTGCTGCGTTGCCAAGACAGATTCAGGGAAAGGTTACGGAATTCGTCAACAAATTTCGTAATAATCCCGTTTCGTCGGAGATCAGCTATGAAAAATTGAATATTTGTCAGGACAAAAAAATATGCTCGGTTCGTATTGACGACATCTACCGAGGTATTGTTGTCCGGCAGTCGGAAGCAGGGGTGTATCTGCTCCTCTGGGTTGATCATTATAAAGGAGCTTACGCATGGGCAAAGAATAAAAAGTGCTCGGTTAATCCCAAGAACGGTGCCATCCAAATCTATGATGTGATCATAACGCCGCAAGGGGCCTCGGTTGCGGAGGAGAGTATGCTTTTCGCCGAATTGCAAGATAAGGACCTGCTCGCTCTCGGTCTTCCGGAAGACATGCTTTCTTTTGTCCGTGGCATTCCGGACATGCAAGACTTTTATGAAAAGAAAAATAGTTTTCCAGCAGATACATTTGAACTGCTGTCATGGATTGCCGAAGGACTTCCTCTTGATGAAGTGAAAGCTTTGGCTATGCAGGAATGGGAAGGTCAGGGTATATCCAATGATCTTGCCGATGCTCTTGACTGTCCGGAAACTTTAAAGTTCTTTGTGGTGGTCGAAGGAGAAGAGGAGTTGCGCCGTATCATGGCGGAACCTTTGGAGAAGTGGCGTGTTTTTTTGCATCCGACACAAAGAGCAATTGTCAACAAGAATTATTCTGGGGCAGTTCGCGTTCTTGGAGGAGCTGGAACTGGAAAGACAGTTGTAGCGATGCATCGGGCCAAAGAACTTTCTGCCACGTTGAAAGGCAAAGAGCGGATTCTTTTTACCACCTATACTGCGAACCTTGCATCCGATATCAGAGACAATCTTCGGAAAATTTGTTCCGTGGAAGAAATGCGCAGAATTGATGTGATCAATCTTGATGCGTGGGTAGTTCAGTTTTTGCGCGAACATGGGTATTCCTCTGAGATTGTCTATGACGATAAATTGAAGGGTATTTGGGAAGATGCGGTGGCGGTAAACGATTTTGAAGGAGAATTTCCGGTCAGCTTTTATGAGGATGAGTACAACCGCGTTGTTGTAGCACAGGAAGCGTTCTCTCTCGAAAAATACCTTAAAGCCAGCAGAATCGGTCGTGGAACCAAACTGGATCGAAAAAAACGCATGCGAATCTGGAAGGTGTTTGAAAGCTACCAAAATCTGATGAAGGAGCAACAAATTCGAGACATCAATACAGCAATGTATGAGTGCCGTATCTTGCTCTCTAAATCTCCTTCGGAAATAAGATACAAGCATGTAATAGTTGATGAGGGACAGGACCTGAGTGCCAATGCTTTTCGGTTGCTTCGGACGATTGCTGGAGTGGAGCATGAGAACGACATTTTTATTGTCGGAGATGCACATCAGCGTATCTATAAGAATAAGGCAGCGTTGTCCCAATGCGGTATTCACATTCGTGGGCGTAGCAGTATTCTTCGGATCAACTATCGCACCACTGAAGAAATCCGCAAAGTAGCTTTTGCACTTCTGAACGGCATTTCCTTCGATGATCTTGACAATGGCTTCGATACAGATGATCGATGTCGGTCTCTGACGCACGGGAGGATACCACAGATTCTTTCTTTCCATCACGCCAATGAGGAACTTGATGCGCTTCTTTCGGAGATTAAGAGCCTTATTGAAAATGGTGTGTCCGCAAAAAACATTTGCGTGGTTGCCAGAACGCACACACTGTTGAATGACTATATGGCTAAGTTTACAGCAGACGGGTTGCGTTGTTATGAGATCAGGGGCAATAAAGCAGATGATCGTAGCCTTGATGGTATCCGGGTAGCTACAATGCACAGAGTAAAGGGGCTTGAGTTCCAGTATATTTTCATCGTTGCGGCCAATAAGAAGATCATACCATATGCTGTCGCTATTGACCATACCGATGCTGTCAGTGAGCAGGAAACAACTATAGCAGAAAAATGTTTGCTATATGTTGCGCTGACAAGAGCCCAGAAAGGTGCGTATATCAGCGGATATGGGCAGATGTCTGAGTTTTTAAAATCAGACACAACGCTTTAATAAAAAGACTGGGCCGCAAAAAGGAACCCTAAAGAGCATTCCTTTGTTGATTCCACTCCCTTAATACAGAAGGGGATGGAATCAACGGATGCTCCATGAAAATCGCAGTCTACGAAAAATTGGTGCCGCCCGCGTTAAAATTCCCCTTGACAAAACACGTCTTGGATGGAATTGCCTGATCCGCTGGATTCCACCATGGCTTCCAAGGGGTCACGAAAACGCAGCAGTCT
>CAJOOX010000015.1 GCA_905236195.1 uncultured Bacteroidales bacterium | reverse complement strand
CTGCATCAATTCTTTGTGGTTCATTGCAAAATGGAGCTCAAATTTCTGCAAAGATAACCAAAAACTTTGAGTTATCAAAAAAAATCGGCATCTTTTTTCATTTTTGGACTATTTTTGGCGCACTGTTTGGATTTTTATTCTATTTTTGCAGAAGAAATCTTCATTGGTATGTCATTTTGACAATTGGCACACTTTTTGCAGTTTTGAACTGCCAAGACTATGAATGCTCGACAGGTCTTGCTTTTTTTGATTTTTTTAGCAACAAAGACAGTTAGTTAATGGACAACAACCAACTCAACAGTTATGTAAAACACATCCTCGAGGTAAGCCGCGAGGAAGCTGATCGTCATCATAGCGCGCTCATTTCTCCCGAACTGATACTTCTGGGCATTCTGGAAGCCGAGGAAGGCATGGCTGTGCGCGCACTCGTACGCCAAGGCGTCAATGTCGACATGCTTCGGTCTCAATTGCTGACACTCCTTGATCAGCCTGCGCTGCACGAAATGTTGCCCGCTTCAGATACAGACCCCTGGCAACTGGACACGGTGTCCGACCGGAGTATTAAACTCTCTCATCTTGAAGCCCACATGCTGCATAACGATGATATCAATTCCGAACATATCCTCTTGGCTATGCTTCGGGATCCCTCCAGTTCTATCAGTCAGCTGTTAGGACAATATAATATTGATTACGGGACCCTCTTTCAGGAAGTCTCCATATTATATAATAAGAAACAGACCGATAACGAACCGGAGGACTTTGATTTTTTCACAGACACAGCTACGGCAGATGCTCCTGAAGACAAACGGCAGGACTATGACGAGGAAGACGATGATGAAGATGATCCTACTGATGGAGAATGGCAGGAAAGTTCTCCCGACACGAAAGTTGCAGAACAGCAAAAGCCTACCGACACTCCTACTCTCAACCGGTTCGGATACGACCTTACAAAGGCCGCGGCCGAGGGGAAACTGGATCCTGTGGTCGGACGGCAGAAGGAGATTGAACGTGTGGCTCAGATTCTCACACGACGCAAGAAAAACAATCCCATCCTGATTGGCGACCCTGGTGTAGGTAAAAGTGCTATTGTCGAAGGGCTGGCGCAGCGTATCGCCAATCGCCAGGTTTCCTATTTCCTCCAAAACAAACGTCTCGTCTCTCTCGACCTTGCCGGCATGGTGGCCGGCACGAAATACAGGGGCGAATTTGAGGCCCGTCTCAAGAACTGCATGAACGAGCTCCGCAACAATCCGGACATCATTGTCTTTATCGATGAGATTCACACGCTTATCGGTGCCGGCAATGCTGCCGGAGGCATGGATGCCGCCAATATGCTGAAACCTGCGCTTTCGCGTGGTCAGTTCCAGTGTATCGGAGCCACCACCATCGACGAATATCGCAAGTCCATCGAAAAGGACGGCGCCTTGGAACGCCGTTTCCAGAAAGTGATGGTCGAACCGACCAGTGCCGCCGAAACGCTCGAAATACTCCACAACCTGCGTGACCGCTATGAGGAACATCACAACGTAACGTTCACCGATGCCGCATTGGAGGCATGTGTCAAACTCACCGAACGTTATGTGACCGACCGCAATTTCCCCGATAAAGCCATCGATGCCATGGACGAGGCTGGTTCGAGGATGCATCTCTTCAATGCGGAAACTCCGGACACGCTACTGACCATCGAACGCAGCATCGAGGAAGCCAAGCAGCGGAAGGATGCCGCTATTTTGGCCCAGCAGTTCGAGGAGGCCGCCGAATGCCGCGACTTGCAGCGTCAGTTGGAAAATCAGCTCAAAAATGCGCAGGCGCTTTGGGCTCAGAAAGAAAAATCCCAGCGTCCCACGGTTGATGCAGACCAGGTGGCTGAAGTCATTGCCCAGACCACAGGTATTCCTGTGACCAAAGTGGCTGCTTCCGAAACCGAGAAACTGCTCAACCTGTCCACCTCGCTCAAAGACAAGGTCATCGGTCAGGACAAAGCCATCGGACTTATCTCGAAGGCGATTCAGCGCAACCGCGTGGGACTGAGAGATCCCCGCAAACCTATCGGCACTTTCCTGTTCCTCGGGCCTACAGGTGTGGGCAAAACCTACTTGGCCAAGTGTCTGGCTGAGGAGATGTTCTCGTCGGCCGACAATATGATTCGAATCGATATGACGGAATATACGGAGAAATACACTGTATCCCGTCTGATTGGTGCCGCACCAGGCTATGTGGGCTACGATGAGGGCGGACAGCTCACCGAGAGAGTCCGTCGTCACCCCTACTCCGTCGTACTGTTCGATGAAATCGAGAAAGCCCATCCCGAGATTTTCAACCTGATGTTGCAGATTTTTGATGAGGGCCATCTCACGGATTCGCAAGGCCGCAAGGTAAGTTTCAAGAACACAGTCATCATCATGACTTCGAATGTCGGTTCACGGCAACTGAAGGATTTCGGAACGGGCATCGGGTTCGCACCCAGATCGGAAGCCGAAGAGAATGCATTGGCCCAGGGCGTTGTTCGCAAGGCGCTGCAGAAGACCTTCTCCCCCGAGTTCATCAACCGCATCGACGACATCATTGCCTTCGACCAGCTGGGTCATGAGGATATCCGTCGCATCGTGGATCTTGAACTTTCCGCTTTCACCAAGAGAATCTCTGAAATCGGATATAGCATCCAAATCAACGATGAGGTCCGTGATTTCCTCGCCCGGAAAGGCTATGACAAGCAGTATGGAGCCCGTCCCCTCAAACGTGCGATTTCGACGTATATTGAAGACGAGCTCACCGAAGGACTGCTCCGTAATCAGGGAACCGGAAAACGCAATATCATGGCGACCATGCCGCCGGCATCGGAAGCCGACCGTAAACCGGTTTTCGAGTTCACAGAATAATCCGCGATGCCACCAGCAACACATGATATGGGGTAGCCGGCCTTCAGAAGGTTGGCTACCCCATAACTGATGTCTGAGTTCTTCTTAAACTCTTGAACTCTTAAACCCTGAGTCCACTTGAAAAAGTGGTGTTTTTGAGATCCATTCTGGCTTATGCGGCCATTCTGGGTGATACACGGCAAAAGTCTGACCCTG
>CAJOOX010000014.1 GCA_905236195.1 uncultured Bacteroidales bacterium | reverse complement strand
GCCTCCACATCAGCCCGGTTTTCGTCGGTAATATCCTGGTTGGCCAGCACGACAAAGATGGCAGAAATCCACTGCCACCGATCCTGAATACTGTCGAAAAGGGCGGGAATGTCCTCCAACTGGGTGCGGTCGTTATTTCTCTGGACATAAGCGCCCTCAAACAGGTCGCAGAGCTCCAGGAGTTTCTCCACCTCCTCCGGGTAGATATAAGCGCGGCGGAGCATGCGGGTTTTCAGTTTTTTCACATCGCGGCAGAAGGCACGGAACTCCATCGTCTTCGACATCCCGTCCTTCTTCACATCGTATCGGTTGTAGAGTTTGACGATGGGCGCGACATGCAGGTCGTAATACTCCACAATCTCTGCATCCTCCCTGTTACGCATCATCTTCAATCCATGCCGAAGATGCTGGAAAATAGCGACACGCGCCCGGTCATAACGTTTCATATCCTTCGTTCTGACCGAAGCCTTGTACTGACTGAAGATTTTGAAATAGTGATTCACATCTGTCTTAAATGTCTCCCAATGGGTAGGCTCAATCTTTTCTTGGAGCCCATACATCTCGACGATGTCAACAATTTGTTTGTAATACTCGCCTTTGAGCGGCTGAGGTGTCCTACCTAAATATAAGGGTAAAATCGCGTACATTATCTATGATTAATTAATTTTATCTTATGAACGACAATCAAAACAAATCCCGAACTTCGCGCAAGCTTTTGAGTCTGCTCAATTCGATTCCCGAACTTCGCACAAGCCTTTGAGTCTGCTCAATTCGATTCCCGAACTTCGCGCATGGATTTGAGTCTGCTCAATTCGATTTCCGAACTTCGCGCATGGATTTACACTTTTGGTAGGTATTGGAAAACTCCAAACAGACGAATTTGGGATGGCCTGAGGCCAGAAATTATAAAAAAATTGGTAAATGTTATCTCCTGCAATTTGACCCATTGCCACATAGTAGGGTCAAATTATCCTGCAAATTGACTTATACGCCGAAAAAACACCCAAAGACGGGACATTGATCAGCGGCATTGTCTGTGAATATCCCTGGTGATCCTAGTTTATTCCGGTTGTCATACGGGTTGTACGTCCTCCGCCAGGACTTCGGTTTCGTAATATTGGGTTTGTCCCATCTCGATGCGCAGTTTAATATAGCAGCTGTGCCCTTTTTTGAGGAACCATCCCCTGAGGCCTTCCAAAGGACCTCGCATTACACGTACTTCCTGTTGGGGCACAAAATCATCGGCTGAAATGACAACCGGATTGTCGGCCTGTCCCAGGACATACTGCAACTGTTGCATCTGATCCTCCGGCACAAAGGCATAAGGCAGGATACCATTCGAATCAGGGCTTGCTGCCCTGTTCTGCTGGAAACGCCAGACGGAAGAGAAGTTCAAGAGGATTTCCATCAGTCTATTCTCCTCTATATGAACGAAAATACGACCGCCGATCAAAACATGTTCGATCTCGCGTTTGTTTCGGCTTTTGTATATTTTTGTCTCCTTCTGGGAGGCTACGAAAACCTCATAACCCGCCTTCTGCAAATCGTTGCGGATGGTACGTTCACGCGTAGGCTTGCATTCAGCGATGAACCATTTGAGTCTATCTGCCATAACGGTAGGTAGTAGGGGGTTATTCCAGGAAATAGTCGACCGTAGTTACTACGCGCACCTTTTTAATATATGGCGTATTGTCGTTGAGGGGTTCAATAGAGAACTGTCCCTGAGAAGCCTGACGGATAGAGCCCAGTTCGCACTGTGCATCCGCCGCGAACTTCTGAGCCACGGCACGGGCATTGCGGGTTGCCTCCTCCACCATAGAGGGCTTAAGTTCGTTGAGCCCGGTGAATTCGAAATTGACACTCCAGTCGTTATTGCTCATATTGATGCCCTCACGCATCAGTTCGCCCTGTCTGGTCCGCAATTCCAAAACCTTATCGACATTAGCCGTCACCACGGTTATCGTCACAGACACCTGATAACGGAAAGCTGCATTGCTGTTCCAAGACTCAGCCTGCCGATCCTCAAGACGAGGGGCGGCAACATAGATTTCGTTCTCGGGAATACCGTTTTTCTTCAGGAAAGCCAATACAGAAGCCTGCTTCCTGTCAAGGTCGCCCCAAACGGAAGAGACATCGTTGCTTACTATACTGAATGTAAGGGGCCAGGTGACGCGGTCGGCCTTCACCTCGCGTTCGGAAAGTCCTTTGACGGAGACATACCGATCCTTGACGGCGACTTCATGAATGCCCTTATAGATAGCCACTGCACCGCAAAAGATGCCCAAGGCGAGGACACAACAGTTAATAAAACTCTTGAAATTCATAATGATTGTTTATTTATAATAATGGGGTTGATGGAGGGGGACGGCCTATAACCTACCTGCGGCCTTGTCGTAACGAATGCTTTGGAGCGACCAGTTGCAACGCGCCTGCACATTGCGTGCATAGGCCTGTTGCCAAAGGGTCTGGGCCTCAAGCAAATCTGAAAGAGATTCGAGTCCCACATCATAAGCACGCCGCGAGTAACGGAGGTTCTCGGCGGCCTGCTGGAGAGAGGTTTCTGTCATCTTCGCTTCAAGGCGAGCCTCATCGAGGTTATTCCACGCCTGCCGCAGTTCCAAATTCATCTGTTCATTGAGGTCCTGTTGGGAAAGTTGGGTTCTCTCTGCCTCGAGTTTTGCAGCCTTCACCTTGTGATAACCTTCTCCGAAATGGAATAACGGAACCTTGACATTAACCAGCACTCCAAAATCAGCTCCATCGATGAATTTATCATTATTGACCTTAGCTCCGTTCACATAATTGTAACCGGCAGCCACTCCCACCTGGGGCAGAAAATCTGCTCGGGCAAGTTTTACTTTCTGATTTGCCAATTGGGTCTGATAGTCCAATATCTGATATTCCGGTCGGCTTGTTATATCGCCCATCGACACATCCTCGTGGAGAGTGAGCGTCTTGGAATCAGCCTCAATCGTTTCTGTAATAGGCAAGCCCAGTTTCTGAGCAAGATTCATCTGCGCCAATTTGACACCGTTACAAGCGCGGCGGACTTGCAATTCTGCCTCATTCTTTTTAACCCGGACTTTGAGGACCTCATTCTGGGAAACCATTCCGTGGCGTTTGGCCGATTCCACATCGCGCAGCAATTTTGACAGCAGGGTATCATATTCTACGGCCACCTTGTTCATCTCCTGAGCCTGAACCAGAAGCGTGTATGCTTCGGTTACGTCCACCAGCGTCTGGGCGGCAGAGAGATTCTCGTTAAGGCGGGACATCTGATAGCCCAGTTTTCCCATCTTGTAGCCGGCTGTAACTTTACCGCCCATATAAATAGGCTGTTCAACGGTTACACCGACCTGAATCACATTACTCATCTCCCATTTGATGTCTGCACCGGGGAAATAAGCATATTCTTTGAAGACGGGATTGGCCCCATTCATGACAGGATTGCCCGTTGCATCAGTGAGCACATTCGGAACCATCGTTCCTGTTGTTGCGCTATAACTGAACGTAGGCAAATAACCACCTGCGATAGAGAGTACGCCATCAGCCGTTGACCAAATGTCATTGGCCTGAATTTTGAAGTTCGGAAAAAAATTTGCTCTCAGGGACTTCATCGTGTGTTCATACTGCCGAGTCTGCAGGCGGGCGGCAGCCAACGATTTATTATACTCCAAAGCCATGGTACGGGCAGAGTCCAGCGACAGAGGCTGTGCTGTGGCGCTGGCTGTTAACGAAAGGAAAAAAGCCAGGACCGTTGCCCAAAGTTTTGAGATATGGACGTTATAATGTCGTATCATTTCTTTTTCACATTAAAGAATATAGCATAGAGCACGGGAATGATAACCAATGTAATGATTGTGCCCACAAAGAGTCCGCCCATGATTGTGACAGCCATTGAGCCGAAGAAAGCATCCGGCACCAACGGAATCATACCAAGAATGGTGGTCAGTGCGGCCATCATTACAGGCCGCAAGCGGGACAGAGATGCATCAATCAGACAGTCATAAGGGTTCTTTCCCGTAGAAATCTGAAGCCGGATCTCATCCATCAGCACAATCCCGTTTTTGAGCATCATGCCAATCAGGCCGAGAACACCGACAATGGCCACAAAACCGAAAGTCTTGCCGGAGAAGAGTACCAACGGAATCACACCGATAAGAATCATCGGAATACAGCAGAAGAGTATGACCGGGGTTTTGTAATCCTTGAAAAGAAGGATGAGAATTGCTATAATGAGAATGATTGCTAACGGGAAGTTCTTGAAAAGATACTTCATAGACTGAGTCGAAGCCTCTGCCTCACCACCCCAGGACATCGTATAGTCGAAAGGCAAATCCAATTGTTCAGCCAGCGCCTTCTCTACCACCCGGCGAGCCTCTTCTGTTCCCATATCGGCTACCGGAGAACACTGTACTCTCTGGGCTCTTTCTCCATTATAGCGAATGACCAGGGGGTCTTCCCATTCAATATGTATATCATTGGCGACCTGGCGCAAAGGAATAGAACGCATCACTTCCTCGAGAATGGTCTCTTTGGAAATAGCGCCGGACATGTAGCCCATGAGCGTCTCCTCATTGACCACACCCATCACATTAGGCAAGACACCGAAGACTGTGGCATCCTCCAGACGTTCAAGGGGCTGACCGTTGTCATCCACACATTTAATATAAATCGGGACGTTATGAATGCCCTCATAGAACGAGCTGGCCGGAATGCCGTCGGTAGCCGCCAGCAGGGAAGTCGTAACCTCCTTGCGCGAAAGTCCTACCTCACGAGCATTCTGCTGGTTATAATCAACCACAAGAACCGGCTGCTGAGGTCCCCAGTCCGTGGTAAGAAGACGAACAGCACCCGTGCGGAGCATGATAGCACGGCAAGAATCGCTCAATGCGTGCAAAACGGCAGGATCCGGTCCCTGGAACTTAACCTCGATGGGATACTTCTTATACATCAAATTGTAACGCTTCAGCTTGACATATGCATCGGGGAACATATCCGTCAGTTCGGACTGGATTTCTTCCATGTTTTCGACAAGGGCGTCTGACGACACGAAATCGACAATCAATTCGCCATAAGACAATGAAGGCGAAGCTATGGAGCGCACCAGGTTATATCGTGACGGGGTTCCGCCAGTTGAAGCCGTTATATGCCGGATTTCCGGACGTTTGCGGAGATATGCCTGTATCGAATCCAAATCTCTGGTAACACGAGTCCAATTAGCTCCTTCCGGCAACTTATATTCCAGATAGAGCTGGTCATAGGTCATGTCGGGGAAGAACCCCTGAGGAAGGAAACGGTAACAATAGACCGAGAAGGCAAGGGCTGCCAGCAGAAGCGATACGGTAACCCAGCGATAGTGAATCGAAAAGTCGAGCACTTTCCTCAGCCAGGCATAGAATTTTCCGCCATAAGGTTCCGGAGCGGATTTTGATTTAATCTCCGTCTTCTCAACCGCCTCAAAAGCAATAGTCTGCTGTGTTTCGTCCACCTCATCGCCGGATTCCTGCTGTCCGGCATGGCTGTCTCGGGGCCGTTCTTTATCAATGCGTTCCTCCATGATGACGTCGGGCAAAGTATGCGTTCGACGCATTTTACGAATCCGACGCAGACGATATTCGCGTGCCAAGAGCTCCTGCCAGTTATGTTTCTTGCGATAGAATGAGCGACCGGCCATAAGGGGCACATGTACCAATGCCAGAATCCACGACAGCAGCAAAGAGATTGCAATTACAATGAACAGGTCCCTCACGTAGGTTCCGGTTGTGTCGGGCGAAAGGAAAATAGGCAGGAATGCCAAAATAGCTATAAGGGTAGCCCCCAACAGGGGCATTGCAGTCTGTCTGCCGATGGAAGTCAAGGCTTCCAATCGGGGTTTCCCCTGGTTACGGGCCACCAATATGCCATCCACTATCACGATGGCATTATCGACAAGCATACCCATCGCCAAGATGAATGAGCCCAAAGACACACGCTGTAATGTTCCGTCTTGAGAATTCAGAACAAGGATTGACCCTGCTACGATAACTACCAGTGAAGCTCCGATGATTAAGCCGGATTTCAGACCCATTGTGAAGATGAGGACCACAACAACCAGAATTACCGACTCCAAGAGATTCAACATGAAAGTCCCCAGTGCATCGTTCACACGATCAGGCTGGAAGAACACCTGATGGAACTCCACGCCGACAGGTAATTTATTCTGTCTGTAGTATTCCATCAACGTTTCAACCTCTTTGCCGATTTTCGTGATATCCGTGCCTGATGTTGCCGAAATCGAGATTCCCAAGGCCCGCTGTCCGTCATATGACATAGAGTTTCTGACAGGGTCTGCATAATCCATCTCCACTTGAGCAATGTCGCGCAAGCGAATCTGATCACCTTCGTGGCCTGCAATAAGCAGATTTGCAATATCTTCGGCTGTACGGTATTTGTCGTTTACTGTGACACGCACTCGAAGATCTCCTGCCCTCAGGTATCCGGAATAAGCGGTGGAGTTCTGTCCGTTGAGTGTAGAGAGCACTTCCATCGGCGTAACACCAAGAGCGGCCAGGCGATTCTGCTGAATGGAGACGTTAATACACTCGGTACGTTTTCCGTAGATATCAATACGGGAAACGCCGTCGATGGTTGACAATTCCCGCTTCAGAAGTTCTGCATAATCCGAAAGATCCCGATCGGAAAGTCCATCACCGGTAAGGGCATAAAACATTCCGAATACATCACCGAAATCATCCTTCACGGCCAAACGAACACCATTGGGCACATCCGCAGAATTCACCTTGCGGCGCAGGATGTCCCAAGTTTGTTCCAATGCGGCTCCATTGACAGTACTTTCGAGTTCGACAGTAAGAATCGCCATATCCGCGAAACAGTATGACTCCACATGATGGATATCTTTCATCTGCCGGATGCTCTTTTCCAGCGGATCCACCATTTCGAGTTCAACCTGATGGGCAGAAGCTCCCGGATAAACGCCCACAACCAAAGCCTGACGAACCTTGATCTCAGGATCCTCGAGTTTGGGCATTATATAATAAGAATAGGCGCCACCCAACAAAAGCACCGCCACGAGGAAAGAAACGAGTCGGTTATTGTCGAAGGCCCACTTACCAAAATCGAATTTCATAACAAGCCTCCTACATTGGTTTCAGACGGTTCGGGGAAAGGTCTCACCTCCTGTCCGTTGGTGAGCCGGGACGCTCCGGAGACGACAACCTGATCACCGGATTGGATATCTCCCTTGATCTCTGCCATTCCTGAGTTATGGATAAATGTCATCTCAACAGGTGTACGCCATACATGTCCATCCCGATAGACAAAGACGGCAGGACCCTGCTGATCGTGAATGATGGAAGTTGCCGGCAGTTGCAATTCCTGCGCCCCTTCGTTTTTATAGGAAATAGTAACCATTGTCGTCATACCGGGAGTTATCTCATGGTCGTCTCTGTCAATACCCAAATGCACCTCATAGAGTTGGTTGATATTGGCACTGTGCGATATATTGATGAGATGCAAGTCGTAGGTACGATTTTCCAACGCACTGAATGTTGCTTTGAATTTTTCGAAATGATGCCGTTTAAGATATTCTGAAATGGGTACATGAATAATGATTTCTTCATCATCCAACGCAAAAACCGACACAACCGGCATTCCTGCAGCTACGGTCTCATGACTGTCATGGAATACTTTTGCCACGTAACCATCGAAAGGAGCCGTCACTACACAGTCGTTCAACTGGTCGCGATGATGCTGCAGTTTCTGTGTAATCTGCTCCAATCCATAACGGGCTTTGTCATAGCTGTTCTGTGACGTCCCTTCATCTTCATACAATGCTATAACACGTTCGGCCTGTGCTTTGATTTGGGCATATTCTGCCTCTGTAGCCTGAAGCTGTACGCGATAATCTCGGTCGTCCATACGGGCCAGTACCTGTCCGCGTTTGACATGCTGTCCTTCTTTTACCGGAACCGACGCCAATGTTCCGCTGACACGGAATGCCACATTGGAGGTTTCTCTAGAATAAATCTTGCCCGGATAACTGGTCGTAGGCAAACTGTTCACCGTCTCAACAGTAGTCAGGCGAACCATGGGAACTGCTTCCTCCTGCTTTTCTTTCTTACCGCAGGAAGAGAGAAGCGCAGTAATTAAAACCAAGCTCCCAAAAACTTTGAAAAATTTCATATAACTAAGCATTAAAATAATTACTTATTCATTTATTTCCGACAACGCAAGCCGAATTTGTCTGCAAAGATAGCATTTTTTTGCGTAATAGCGAAATTCTATGCGTAAAATCTCATTAAATATAATTATTTTTACACTTTCATTGAAGATTTAAAGGTATTTTTGACGGTTTATTGCTTTCTATAATTTGATTTGCATATTCACTTCATAACGTCCGTTTTCTGTAGTGCGGGTTTCCAAACCATGCCGTTCCGGATACAGAAGTGCAAGGCGGCGCCGCAAAGCGGTCAGACCCAATCCGTGTCTGCCTGCTGTCGCCTGTTTTTTTTCTGCTGGCAGGTTATTGTCCGAGTGGAAAAACAGAATACCGTCCTTTTCTGACACAGAAATCCGAACGGCATCCGGTTCATTCAGGTTACCGCAATGTTTAAAACAGTTTTCCACAAGCGGCATCATGAGTAACGGAGCAATCTCGGCTTTGGGGTTTTCTATCTGCGGATTCCATATCAATGCTTCCTTCTGCTGCATTCTCAGCCGCTGTAAAGCGACCAGTTGAGACAGATGCGTCTCCTCTTCGGCGAGTGTAACTCTCTCTTGCTTGGCCGAATATGTGAAATATCGCATCAGGTTCGACAGATTTCCCATTGCCTGAGATGCATTATCCTGATCCAGCCAAATGAGTGCGTCTATATTATTTAATGTGTTATAGAGGAAATGAGGATTGAGCTGGGCTTTTAACAATTGGTTTTCGTTTTGAGCATTGATCAATCGGATTTCATGCAGGTTCTGACCTAACAGAATACTCAACAATGCGGCAACAGTGAGTAACGAAGTGCTGATATAGAAGAACACTTCAAGCCACGGCACGACGCCCCGGATGGAATCACTGAGAAGTGCCCACATCCACCGGAAAGTTACAAAAATAGCCACGCCCATCACCAATACGGCCCAACACTGGAGAGAAATCCACAACATCTGTCGTGTGGAGAGCAGTTGGCCGGAACTTTTCATCATTTTCTCCGATGCCAACATCCATAAGTGGGCAATTCCAATGGCAGTAATGAACAGTACCAGCAGCAACATCGGAACAAGAAGTATTACCCACGACAAATCTGCCTCAAAGAGAAAGTTAAGAAGCCATGTGGAAAATACTACACCAAAAAGGACATAGAGAAAAGACGAAAGAAAACGCATCTGCCAATGAAGAAAAAAATGGTACCTACAGGAGTTTTCGTTCAGTTCCGGGGTTGAGACTGACAGACCACTTATTACTACCCTGTCGCAGCCGAAGTTTACCCTTGCCGGCACGGAGTGACTTTACAGTCAGAGACTTAATCTGTCCATCCTTCCATGAGAATGAGATCTCAAAACCTCCGCGCACACGCACACCATTGAGTGATCCGGCAGCCTTCCAGGCATCTGGCAATGCCGGCAGCAAAACCACGCCTTCTTCAAGCGAAGACTGGACGAGCATCTCAATCACACCGGCCGTGCCTCCGAAATTGCCGTCGATCTGGAACGGAGGATGCGCATCAAAGAGATTCGGATAGGTACCTCCGCGATGAATCCGGTCGGGACCTTTGTATTCGTCGGGGGAGACATAACTGAGCAGACGCCGATAGATCCGATAAGCAGATTCTCCATCATGAAGCCGGGCAAAAAGGTTCACTCTCCAGCCGGTTGACCAGCCGGTAGTGTTGTCACCCTTGATTTCGAGTGTTTTAGCGCAGGCCTTTGCCAGTTCCGGTGTTTTATCAAGCGATATCTGGTGTCCTGGGAAAAGGCCGAAGAGATGACTTTGATGACGATGCTGAGGATCCTGGTCCTCCCAATCATGATACCATTCCTGCAAATTGCCTTTCTTACCGATTCTATAGGGCAACAGCCGGTCTATAGTCTTCTGAAGTCTGGCCTGATAGCCGGAATCATAACCCAGCACCTGAGCTGCGAGCAATGCATCTGTCAGACACTCACGGATAATGGAGATATCAGCTGTAGCTCCATAGAGCACAGAGCCCACATACCCATCGGCAAGTTTATATTTGTTCTCGGGAGACGTCCCTGGAGCCGTCAGCAGATATCCATCTTTCTCGACAAGCCATCCCATGCAGAAATCAGCGGCCCCTTTCAGTATTGGGAAAACACGTTTCAGAAACGGCACATCCATCGTGAAGGCATAGTGTTCCCAAAGATGTGTAGAAAGCCAAGCTCCACCCATCGTCCAGCAAGCCCAAGAGGGATCGCCCTTTTGCTGTCCGACAGGGCAGGTCATCGCCCAAATATCGGTATTCTGTCCCAGATTCCATCCTTCCTGCACTCCATAGTATGCCTTGGCAGACGCCTCACCTGTGGCAGGCAGTTCGGTAATAAAGCCCATCAGCGGTTCGTCCATTTCGGCCAGGTTGCCCGTCAGCGCAGGCCAGTAATTTTCCTCAACGTTGATATTCGAAGTGTAGTTGGAGGACCAGGGCGGCGTGATGTATTCATTCCAAAGTCCTTGAAGATTGGCTGGCACATTGGGTGTACGCGATGAAGCAATAAGGAGGTACCGTCCGTATTGGAAATAGAGCTCCTCCAGATTAGGATTGGGAGCTGCTCCTGACAGTGAGTAGAGTTTTAACTGCTGGTCGGTAGGTAAGGAAGCCAGTTCATCAGCAGTCGTTCCCAAATCCAGTGTGACGCGAGAGAACAGACTCTGATAATCCTCCAGGTGACGCTGTTTCAGGCAATCATAGCCTTTGGTGACCGCCGAATCCATGCGATTGACGGCACGCTGCCGGTATTCCCTTCCTTCTGACACCGGATTTTTGTGGGCTCCATTGAATGATGTCACATTGGTGATATACAAAGTCAGCTCATGGGCTTGCGCCACCCGCAATTCATCCGCATAGGGAGCCTCGACCATACCGTCGGTAACGACACGAATCAATGTGCGGAAATGAATGCCCCAGCCGGGGTCTGAGCTCCGCCCATCTCTGTCCTTGGTGATATAGGACGGCAGGGAGGTGTAACTGCAGTAGCCATCGATACAGAGTTCTCCCTGATGCCCCGCCGGTCCCCTGTCATGACGCAATACCCTGAAGAAAGACGACCGCTTACCCGTACTGTCATCCAGGACGGAAGCCTGGGTCTGGGTCTCCAGCATAGAGTGGAACCTTATGGAGCGGTTAATGAGTTCAGGGCCGCTTGCCGACCAGCGATATACAATCACAGAATCAGGAGCCGAGGCAAAGGCCTCTCTACATGCCCTGCCGTTATTTGTCTGATAATCGATGCGGACCATAGCTGTTTCCAAATTCAACGAACGCCGATAGTCTCTGACTTCTTCCGAGTCGAGATTTCTCATTGAAAGCGTCCCCAGGGGTTGGTAGTTTTGGGAATAATGGCCCTGCACCTTTTTGTCCAAAGCATTGGCCTCCTTGTATTTCTCAGCAAAAAGCAGTTCTCGGATTTCCCGGATATATGTATGCGCCTCGGGGGTATAAACGGCTGTATCAGGCTCACCGGACCACAGCGTAATGTCATTGAGGGAGATACGTTCCTCTTCACATCCGCCATAAATAATGGCACCCAGATTGCCGTTGCCGATCACCAGACTTTCCTCAAAATAAACGGCAGGCTGTTCATAGCAAAGGGACAATACTGACAAGGGCTCTGCCTGAACAGCCCAACCCACTGCTAAAAACAATATCATTGCAAAAGTTCTCATAAGTCAGCAGAATTAAAAGTCATCCTTCCTCAGGATCTTCATACACAGGCATATATTCACATTGGATTCCGGCACGCATCAGGAGTTCAAGCCCATCCTTGATCCGGTATTCCTCACTATAGACAACACGACGGATGCCGGCCTGAATAATGAGTTTACTGCACTCGATGCACGGCGATGCTGTCACGTAGAGCGTAGCCCCGTCGCTGCTGTTGTGGGATTTGGCGATTTTTGTGATGGCATTGGCCTCCGCGTGGAGAACGTAGGGTTTTGACACATTGTTGTCATCCTCACATCCGTTTTCGAACCCATGGGGTGTTCCGTTGTATCCATCAGAGATAATCATTTGGTTTTTCACCAGCAGACAACCAACCTGACGGCGTTTGCAATAGGAATTTTCTGCCCAAATACGCGCCATTCGAAGATAGCGCCGATCCAATTTTTCCTGTTTTGGCATAGTTATTTTTTCAGTTCTTCGAGTCCGCGCAAATAAGTGGGATCCCCCTGATTATACGCCTGATAATAATAATCTTGTTTAATCTGTCGTAGGATATGGGCTGTAACAAGCCTTTCCAGGAAGGGTCCGCTCTTGGCTGCTTCTGCGACGGTAGGCCGCACACCGGAAGTTGCAGCAAACTGCAGGAAATCGTTCCATGCGCCCTTCTCTTTCACGTAGTCATAGGCCGACAGGAAATCTTCGCACTTTGCAAGCTCGTCCTGATGCTCCACTTTCCATCGGAATGCGAAAGTAAAGTAGAGATTCTTGGAGATACACTGATCGTAAAATTTCGACACATAGCTGGTGTCACTGGGCACGAAGATATCGGGCATGATTCCTCCGCCTCCATATACGACACGACCGCCTACCGTTGTATATTTCAACGAGTCGGACAAATGAATGCTGTCGGCATTATAGAACTCTCCTTTCTCGTAGCGGTGCACGATATCCATTTCGTAATCGCTTCCGTCTCCCATTCTATAGGGTTTTTGTATACAGCGACCCGAAGGGGTATAATAGCGCGCCATAGTAAGACGCAATGCCGACCCGTCGTTCAGTTCGAATTGCTGCTGCACAAGACCTTTGCCGAAACTGCGACGTCCCACAATTATACCGCGATCATTATCCTGAATAGCTCCTGAAAAAATCTCTGAAGCCGAAGCCGACCACTCGTCGATAAGCACTACCACTTTGTCGTCCTGGAAGTTGCCCTGACCGTTGGCATCCACATTGCGGCGCGGCGTGTTTCTTCCCTCGGTATATACAATCTTTGCATTCTTGGGCAAAAACTCGTTTACCATCTGACAGCACACCTCCATATATCCGCCACCATTGCCGCGGAAATCAAGCAGATAGCGTTTAGCTCCCTGCGACTTTAGTCGTATCAGAGCAGTAAAGAACTCATTATAGGTGTTGGCTCCGAAATTATCGACTTTGATATATCCGGTTTCTGCATCCTGCATATACTGAGCCACGACGCTGTAAAGCGGGATGTCGTCGCGCAGCACATCGAAGTGGAAAATCTCAGAAGAATGCGGACGTTTGACGCTCAGTTTCACTTCTGTTCCTTTCTTTCCGCGCAAGGTCTTCAGAACCTGATTGTTTGTCACTCCGATAAAAGATGAATCATCGACAGCGATAATACGGTCGCCCGGTTGAACGCCCACCTTCTCTGACGGACCTCCGGCAATAACCTGCACAACCATCACCGTGTCCTCTTGTATGTTGAACTGAATACCCACCCCTGAGAATGAACCTTCCAATTCTTCGTTGACGTTCTGAAGGTCTTTGGCCGGAATATACATTGAGTGAGGATCCAATTCCTCTACAATGGTAGGAATGGCATCCTCGACCAACTGATTAAGATTCAGCGTGTCAACATAGCGGTCACGCAACAGGTCGAAGAGATAAATCAGTTTAGACGAAGCTGCGGATGAACCGGAACTTTTAATAGCTGAAAACCCCTTGGTTTCGAGAGAATAACCCGCTGTAGCAACCGAACGGATTTCTCCCAATCGCACTCCGAACCAAATGAAGAATGCGATGCAAAAAGCCACAAGAAGCGGCATCCATGATTTATTGTTCATAAGTTTTGATTGAGCCGGTTATAGGGTCGAACGTTGCCGATCCGGCACGTTTGCCCACAAAATAGTTATTGGGAAGTTGTATTTCTCGGCCGAATTGCCCCATTTGGAAAACTCCTTCAGTGAGGGTCTTGCTGTTATGGCACACAGCCAAACGGGCTTTGCCGGGCAAGAGATAGACAACACCTTTTTCACGTTTACCTTCAACGACGGGGGTTGCCCTGTTGTCCTCCAGCAGATCGACTGTCAGATAATAGGGCATTCCGCTCAGGTCATCCGCATCCACAAGTCCGAATCTTTTGGAGAAACGGAAAACCGGTTCCCCTTTGGAATTGGCCTGAGTGGGTTGGAATTGGAAGATTCTTTTTATGGTTTTTACCGTCGATTCTCCTTTGAAAAGAGCTGTGTATGCATCTTCCTGCTGTTGCAGCTGGCTGAGCACAAGTTGCAGCCCCTGGCCGTCGGTCGGACGATTGTCGGCCTCTCCGGTCAGAACAGCCATGCGACTCTCTCTGATTCTGAAAATCTGGGCTGCTGCGGCTTCCGCCTGACGGGCTACCGAGCCGGCTTTGAGCATTTCCTCTGTCATGATAGGAGTTGCTGTCTGCGAGGTTTCCGAGAATTCTGACGACACCGGTTCCGGTGCATCTGTTTGCGCATATCCCGGTTCACGGTTGATGCTTAGAAGTATATTGTCGTGCGTAAGCCATACTGCAGGCTGTTCTTTGCCGGGAACGATGGTAAATGAACGTGTCGTGTCGGCAATCCCGAACACAGAGAGCGCTATTTTGTCAATATTCCATACCACCTGATCCTCTGTTGGAACATCCTTGATGGCCAATAGTTTCTCAGCGTATGATGCATAGCGCCCCGCATGGGTGATTGTACAAGTGGCCGTCACCTCCACTCTCACCACGGTTGCCGGTAGTCTGTAAACGATGCCTTCTGCCAACGTGGGATTCGGTACGATTTTCTGCACTTCCTGCGCATTGGCAGTCCATGAGAGACATATTGCAGTCAATAATATGAGTCTTTTCATTTTTGAGGAAATGAATGGGTAAATAATGTTCTGTTCTGAATACTGCGACCTAAAGTCACTGAATCTGTATATTCCAACTCGTCGCCCACCGAGACGCCTCGGGCAAGCGTTGTAATCTTGAGATTTGCAAATTCAGCCAATTTGCGGAAGATATAGAAATTGGTCGTATCACCCTCGATGGTCGTCGAAAGTGCCAATATCACTTCGTCCACGCCACCCTGTCGGACTCGGGTTACGAGACTGTCGATCTCCAGTTGAGACGGTCCGATTCCATCCATCGGAGATATCAGCCCGCCCAAAACGTGATACACTCCGGAGAACTGATGAGTCGATTCAATAATCATCACATCCTTGACATTCTCAACCACACAGATGGTGCGGTGGTCCCGTCGCGGGTCGCTGCAAATTGAGCAGGTCTCACTGTCGGAGATATTGTGACAGGCCTTGCAGTAATGCACCTCGTGTCGCAAACGTATGATGCTTTCCCCTAATGCCTCAGAGCGTTTGGGATCCTGTCTCAAAAGGTGGAGCACCAGGCGCAGAGCAGTCTTACGGCCTACACCGGGCAGTTTTCCGAATTCATCGACTGCATTTTGGAGCAATTGTGAGGGATATGAGTCTATCATTTGTCTTTCGTTTCCGACGTTGGTGGTTCTCAGTACCGTCTTGCATCCTTGAATGCACGGTCCATCATGCGGCGGTCTTCCTTTTCCTTGATGGAATCACGCTTGTCAAACTCTTTCTTACCGCGGCATAGGGCTATTTCCATTTTAGCGTAACCTTTGTCGTTGATATAAAGACGCAGGGGGACAATAGTCAGTCCAGGCTCTTTGCTGTCTTGAACTAGAGCCCGAAGTTCCTTTCGGGTCAGCAACAGTTTGCGATCGCGATGGGCATTGTGATTATTATAGGTGCCGTAGAAATATTCGGCAATATACACGTTTTTGGTCCACAGTTCGCCCTTGTCGAAGATACAGAACGAATCTGTCAGACCTGCCTTTCCCGTACGCAAAGACTTAATCTCTGTGCCGGTAAGTACGATGCCTGCCGTCCAGGTATCCAGTATCTCGTAGTCGAAAGTGGCGCGTTTATTGCGTATATTAACTACTGTCTTTGTTTGTTTTTTCTTATCTGCCATTTATCTGTTTCCTTAGTTGCCAAAGAAACCCATGACGGTTGCTATCAGCCAATGCGACAAAAAGAGAACACTCGAGGTGATTATTGTAAACGATGTTCTTCTGCGGGACGGAATCCCCAGATAGGGCACTGCTGCACTCCATACTATATAAAAAAGGTATATATAGACCAAATTGAACAGGCTGGCTCTGAACATCTCTGTAAACAGGAGGGCGACCATCTGAAAACTCATCGCATAGTAGATGAAAACCATCATCCTTTCTTTGGTATGTTCTATGCCCCATGCCAGCGGTATGATCCACGACAAGGCGAAATGTGCGACATAAGGGCCTAGAAAAAACGAGGCCAAAAATGTAACAACACTTCTCATGGCGGTTGCTACCCAAACGGTTTCTTTAGCATAGAAACCGACAGAAAGGAAAACCAGAATGCCCACATAACCCATCAGATAGAGGTAGTATTCAGTAAATACATGATTCTCACGCGATTCGGGTTGTTGGTTATTGGCTGCCAACATCTGCCATCTTTCCTGCGGAGTGACTATGAGAGCAATCAGGTACTTCAGAACAAGTTTTATATGGTTCATTTTAATCTTCGAGTTTATGGATCACAAGTCCGGAACGCAGCTTGGGCTCGAACCAGGTCGTCTTGGGAGGCATGATGTTGCCGGAATCGGCAATTGCTATAAGTTGTGCCATCGAGACAGGATAGAGAGCGAGTGCTACGCGCATTTCTCCGCTGTCAACCCGTTCCTTCAAATTACCCAGACCGCGCAGGCCGCCCACAAAATCTATCCGTTTGTCGCGGCGCAAATCCTTGATGCCGAGCAACTTGTCCAAAATAAGGTTAGACGAGATAGTGACATCCAACACACCGATAGGATCGTTGTCGTCATAGGTGCCGGACTTGGCTGTAAGGGAATACCATACGCCGTTCAGATACAATGCAAAATTATGAAGCCTGGCTGGGTGATAAATCTCTGCGCCCTTCTTCTCGACCGCAAAGTTTTCGGACAATGCATTCAGGAATTGTTCGTCGGTCAATCCATTGAGATCCTTCACGACACGGTTGTAATCCATGATTTTGAGCTGCGAAGCAGGGAAACATACGGCGAGAAAGAAATTGTACTCCTCGTCACCGGTGTGATTCGGATCGTTTTTAGCCTTCTCCTCTCCCACTCTTGCAGCAGCTGCAGTGCGGTGATGTCCATCGGCAATGTAAAGAGCCGAAAGGGCCGCAAAACCGTCGGTAACGGCCTGAATGTCTGCGTCATCGTCGATGAGCCAGAATTCATGGCCGAAACCTTCTGCCGATGTGAATTTACAGGCCGATGGTTTCTGTGCGGTCTTGGCAATGATTTTCATCAGCGTATCATTGTCTTCGAAGGCAAAGAAGACGGGCTCCATGTTGGCATTGAGGCAACGCACGTGCTTCATCCGGTCCTCCTCTTTATCGGCACGGGTCAGCTCATGTTTCTTGATGACGCCGGTAAGGTAATCCTCTACCGATGCTGCTACGACAAGTCCATACTGCGTGCGGCCTTCCATGGTTTGGGCATAGAGGTAATAAACGGGTTTGCCATCCTGTTTGAGCCAGCCTTCTTTCTGGAATTTCCCGAACTGTTCGACGGCTTTGTCATAGACTTTGGGGTCGTGCTCGTCGGCTATAGGCTCGAAATTGATTTCAGGTTTGATAATATGATAGAGCGATTTCTCGTTACCGAGACATTCATCATAGGCTTCCTGTGAAGAAAGTACATCATAGGGCCGTGATGAAACGATAGGAGCAAGGTCCGCTGAAGGACGCAGTCCTTTGAAAGGTCTAACTTTTGCCATATTATTTAAGATATTTTCTGATCATTTCGTTTACTTTACGTAATGTCAGCGGGTTGGTTAATAAATATTGGGCGCCCAAGTCTCTCACCTTCTTGTGAAGAATCCTGTGGGCATAATCAGCAGTAACAATGATGGGGGTGTCAGCCGACTCGCGACGCATCGTCTCAACCAATTTCAATGGGATGATGTTTCCCTTGAGATTATAGTCTATAAACACCAGATCGGGATGGTGGTTCCGGTAGAGATGTTCCACCTCGTCGCTGGTCTTCGCTATGATCACCTTGAACAGGTGCTGGTCCCTGAACATCGAGGCATCGCCCAGAATACCAATCAGGACGAGCGGCAGACCAGTGGTAGCCGGCGATTCCGTTGTTTTTTTTACATCCTCTCTGGACGGTATGGGCAGTTCATCAAAGACATCCAGTTTGGTGGTCTGTTCCCCGGTAGCCTTGTAGATGTCCGTCGGAAGTATGATATGATAATAAATCTTCCCTTCCGCATCTTTGGTCACCTCCAGTTGCCCCCAAAGACGCTGCACCATCAGACGGCTCACACTCAGTCCCAGGCCGCTTTCGGTTTTGTCGCTCTGCAGATGTTCCGGTGTGGCTTCCCCATTGATGCAGGTGATGGTCAGTGTGAACTTGTCGCCATTCACCTTATAACTCATCGTGAGGTAACCGCCCTTGGCAATATGAGCCTGCGAATAAATCAGATTTTCGATAACTGAATCGAACAGTTTCTCGTTGATGATGACCTGTTCGTTATCATATTGGTTGGCGAAATAGAGTTTTGGCACCGCTGGTTGACGCAACGAATAAAGTTGCTGCAATTCAGCCAGATGTTCCCACAGATTGATCTTGTGGAAAGTCTGGTTTTTGTCGATGGGATTTCCCAGGAAACTGCGCACTTTGTCATTGAGGGAGAGAATGGTTGAGACCTTTTCTTTCATTTCCGACATCATCGAAAGCCTTTCTTCTCGTGAAAGCAGGCTGTCGCCTGAAATGATGGCTTCTGAATTGGAAGCCAGGGTTTCAAGAATGGTCACCACTTCCTGCATTGTTGAGGCGCAGAACTCTGTTTTCTGTCTTTCGCTCTCCACCTGATAGTCCTTGATCTGCAGCAACCGTTCCTGTGTTTTGAACCGTCGGTCGGCATTAATGGCCACACCTCGCAGGTAAACCGGTCTTCCTTTCACCCTTCGCAACGTCTTGCCCCGGAAAACGAACCATTCGTAGCGATCAGCCAGACGCAGACGCAAATCAACTTCAAACATGTCATCTGTCACATAAATGGGCGAGTTCTTGGATACGAAAATCTTGGCGATGTCATCCGGATGAACACGTTCCAGTACAGTAACAAGACGAAAGATTTTTTTCTTGTCATCGATCCACAATCCATTCAGCGACGGAATACCGAAGCGCACGTACTTTTCAGGCAAGTACCATTCCCAAACGTACATATCACATTCGTTCAGGAAGGCTTCATATTCGTTTACTATCTGCGTCTTTTTTGCCATGTGTAGTGGAGTTTTTTTGAATTTACCGGGGTCGTTCCTACAAGTGACGTTGAAACGCGGAGTCCCATTGAGAACCCCGCGTTTTGAGCTATAAATTGGTGGTCAACCAATCAGTTGACACGGAATTTGTCGATACCGTTCTTGAGGAAACCCACGCTCTGGCGTGCAGCAGCCACACCGGCATTTGCGTTGGCTTCGCCCGTCTGGGCTCCGCTCTTCTTGGGTGTGAAGAATACACGGTCACCGAACTTGGCAACATACTCGTCGGCTGCATTGGGTTTCACATCGGCGATATAGCGCAAGTCTTCGCGCTCCTCCAAAAGCTTCTCAAGACCGGCTTCGTCAATAACTTCCTTACGGGCCGTATTGATGAGCACTCCGTTCTTGGGCATGTTCTTCACCAGGTCATAATTGATTGAACCGATGGTTTCCTTCGTTGCGGGACAATGGAGGGAAACATACTGGCAAGTCTTGTAGAGTTCTTCGAGCGAACCTACTGCCTTTGCACCTGCGGCCTCAATCTGCTCCTTGGCAAGGAAAGGATCATATGCATAAACCTCCATGCCGAAGCCCTTTGCTACGCGAGCCACGTTGCGTGCCACGTTACCGAAAGCCTGAAGACCCAGTTTCTTGCCAAGCAATTCCGATCCTGCTTTACCGCTGAAGTGATTACGAATCACGTAGAGCACCATACCGAATACGAGTTCGGCGACAGCATTGGCATTCTGACCCGGGGTATTCATTACGACTACCTTGTGAGCCGTTGCAGCCTCGAGATCGATGTTGTCGTAGCCGGCACCGGCACGCACCACGATCTTGAGATTTTTGGCAGCTTCAAGCACCTCTGCATCGATGATGTCGCTGCGCACGATGACACCGTCAACATCTTTTACAGCCTCTAGGAGCTGCTGTTTCTCTGTATATTTCTCGAGAGCCTTGAATTCCACACCGCCATCTTCCACAATCTGTTTGATCTGGGCTACTGCAGCTGCCGAAAACGGTTTCTCTGTTGCTACTAAAATTTTCATTTCTGTTTCTATTTAATGTTTCTTCTCGAATTCCTGCATGCATGCAACGAGGGCCTTAACACCTTCGAGGGGCATGGCATTGTAGAGTGAAGCACGGAAACCGCCCACAGAACGGTGACCCTTGACACCTACCATGCCGCAATCCTTGGCATAGGCTGCAAATTCCTCTTCGAGATCTTTATATTCGGGAGCCATTACGAAGCAGACATTCATACGTGAACGGTCTTCGGGAACAGCGGTACCGACAAACAGTTTATTGCGGTCAATCTCATCATAGAGCATCGAGCTGCGTTCGATGGCGCGCTGCTCAAGGGCCTTCAAGCCACCCAGTTCCTTGTACCACTTGAGGGTCTGGAGCACTGTGTAAACGGGCAGACAGGGAGGTGTATTAAACATTGATCCCTTCTTGACATGGGTCTCGTAGTTGAGCATTGTGGGAATCGGACGGGGAGCCTGGCCCAAAACATCCTTTTTGACGATAATTACGGTTACACCGGCAGGACCTGCGTTCTTCTGTGCACCTGCATATATGAGGTCATATTTGCTGATATCAACGGGATGGCTCATAAAGTCGGAAGACATATCGCAGACGAGTCGGAGCGGAACATCGGGTGTTTCAATCGTCTCGGTACCGTAAATCGTGTTGTTCGATGTGTAGTGGAAATAGTCGCTGTCTGCGCTGGCCTTCCATCCCTTGGGGATATAGGTATAATTTTTGTCTGCAGAGGAGGCAACTACCTCAACCTCGCCGAAAAGCTTGGCCTCCTTGATGGCCTTGTTTGCCCACGTACCGGTGTCGATGTAGCTTGCTTTCTTCTTCAGCAGGTTGTAGGGCACCATGCAGAACTGCAGAGAAGCGCCGCCACCGAGGAACACAACGTCATAGCCTTCCGGCACGTCGTAAAGCTCCTTAACCAAAGCCTGGGCTTCATCCATTACAGCCTGAAATTCTTTACTGCGGTGAGAGATCTCAAGAAGGCTTAAGCCTGTACCTGCAAAATCTTTTACGGCCTTGGCGGTCTCTTCAATCGCATATGGACTCAATATTGAGGGTCCTGCGTAAAAATTGTACTTCTTCATTCCGATGTTATTTTATTTAGTGAAGTTTAAATTTCAACCAATGAATCCGAAGGGGGTTTCTTCAAAAAAAGACATGCAAAGAAAATGATTTTTTTTGACATAACCAAATCTGAAGTGCTAAACTTTTCGAGTTTCGTCAAATATTAACCTTTTATTCGTCTTTTCTTTCATTTTGCCACCGCTACTTTGCATTTTTCTTGCATAATTTTCAGAATCTGCCGTTCCACTTTTCACGGAGATAACTTGACAGTTTTGACTCCTGTGCATTCTCCTGCGGAATGTAAAGACGGAGGTTCTTCAACTCGTCCGGCAAGTATTGCTGAAGCACGAAATGTCCCGGGTAATCGTGGGCATATTTATATCCCTTACCATAGTCCAGTTTCTTCATTAACGACGTCGGGGCATTACGCAGATGCAGCGGTACGGGAACGTTTCCGGTCTCTTTTACTTTCGCAATAGCGGTGTCGATGGCAAGATAGGCGCTGTTGCTCTTGGGGGATGATGCCAGATAGACGCAGGCTTCGGCCAGGGGAATCCGGCCTTCCGGCCAACCCAGTTTATTCACTGCATCGAAGGCTGCATTGGCCAATAACAGCGCATTGGGATTGGCCAGTCCCACATCCTCCGAGGCCGAGATGACAAGCCTGCGGGCAATGAAGAGAGGATCCTCCCCCCCTTCTATCATCCGCGCCATATAATAGACGGCAGCATCCGGATCAGACCCGCGGATACTCTTTATCATGGCCGAAATCAGATCATAGTGCATCTCTCCGTCCTTATCGTATGCCATGGGATTCTCCTGCAGTTTCAGGGTCACCAGCTCATCTGTAATAACAATGGGGGCACTCCTGTCGGCCAAATCGGCAAACTCTCCACAGAGCAAATCCAGAATATTCAGGAATTTGCGGGCATCGCCTCCTGCATAGCGCAGCAAAGCCTGCGTCTCCTTGACTTCGACCTTGCGGTTTTTAATCACTTCATCTTCTTTCAGCACCCTGTCCATCAAGTCCATCAGATCCTGGTCTCCGAGTGGATTCAGCGTATATACCTGACACCGGGACAACAACGGTCGG
The DNA here is from genome assembly GCA_905236195.1 of uncultured Bacteroidales bacterium. Classification (GTDB taxonomy): domain Bacteria; phylum Bacteroidota; class Bacteroidia; order Bacteroidales; family UBA3663; genus Liminaster. Next base: position 4,039 of record CAJOOX010000014.1, on the reverse strand, counting down.
ATCAGTTCGAATGACGGATTTTCTGTCGTCGCACCGATCAGCGTCACAATACCCTGCTCGACAGCTTCCAGCAGGCTGTCTTGCTGACTCTTGGAAAACCTGTGGATTTCGTCAATGAACAGAATGGGGCTGCGCGGGTCAAAAAACTGGTCTTTTTTGGCCCGTTCGATGACGTCCCTCACATCCTTTACCCCGCTGGAAACTGCGCTCAGTGTATAGAAGGGCAGATCCAGTGTGTTGGCAATGATTTTGGCCAGTGTGGTCTTTCCCACACCTGGAGGTCCCCACAGGATAAAACTGACGAGATGTCCCGACTCCACCATTCTGCGGAGTACTGCATTCTCGCCCACCAGATGTTTCTGTCCGATATAACCGTCCAGTTTCTTCGGACGCATTCTTTCAGCTAAAGGTGCACCCATTTTTATAACTTTGCATTGAAGGTAAATGCCACGCCGTCCCATTTGCCGTCGTCCAGACCGACAGCAATGCCAAGACGAAGTTTCTTAATCATATCTATCCCATAACCCAGTTCCGAGTGGAGGGGTGCGCCATCCACCTTGACAAGATGTGCCTGCATGTAGTCGTGCATCCCGTATTTTTCAATCCACTGGCTCAGGCCTTGTCCGCCTAAATTCCACTCGGCATGGGCCTCCAGCCAACAGCAGTCGGTCGATAGTTCGTAATTCTTCAACAGGGCGAACTGCAGCAGATCTCCCAGCGTCCGGCTGTTGAAGGCATATCCCGTTCGTTCGTTGTTTTCTCCCCAGGAAAAAGTTCCCGCATCGAAATGACGGAAATCCATCAAATCGACATCTTTGTGCACCGGAAAACCGCCAAGCGAGGCATATGTCTTCAGCACATGGGGACTGCCTTCCGGCAGGAAAGTGTATGTTGCACTCAGGTCAATGCTCAGAAACCCTCGGTTGACTTCATCAGCATCCGGATGGTTCCATCCGCCGTCCACTCGCAGGGAAAAGGTCGGAAGATTACTGCTGGTCTCCACATCCATATCGTTGAGCACATGGATTTTACGCCCGGGCACATAGTCAATCTGGAAGCCGGCAGTCCACAGATTCCATCTTTGCTGCGGTGCGGTCTGCAAGTTTAGAAGATGCGGTTCGACAATATAGTTCTTCGGTATATTGGAATCTCCTTTTGCTTTGGTCAACCCGTGCACACGGTGATTCTCCATCAATGCACGCTGTTCCCAGTTGAAATAACCCGAGAATTGGCTTACCCCTGTCATGGCTATCGATCCCATGAATTCTGCATTGATTCTTTCGTACAGCTTCACTCGGTTCCAGCCGAAAAGACTTGAAATCAGGGAACTGGCCGCTTCTGTGAGCACTGGATTCCGGTCAAAATCTTCGGTCCATTTTCCGCCGTTGAGTTCTACATAGCCATATCTGGACGGTGTAATGTGATAGCGCAGAGTCCCTCCGCCCAACCAAACATGTCTGTCCTGAGCCCACATCACTCGCGGACGGATTTCCACACGGCTGCAGTCCCGGTAAATGTGGCCCAACGTAATCCCTTGAATACCCCATTTGTAGCCGTCCACATAGTTCATTGAAATGAGACATCCCACGACACTGCCGTCCAACTTCAGAAAATCATTGTCCCAACGTCGCATACCGCCCTCTGTCAGGGTCTTCAGCCACTTATCCTGTTCTTTGCGGGGCACACGCAATACCTGCTGTGCCTGGAGTGTCATCCCCATCACAAAGCTCACAAACAGGAAAAGCGTTCGTCTCATATATTTAAATAGGTATCGCTCCTTCACATGGAGGAGCGATTTTAATTTTACGGTTCGGGTATCTTTTCTAACAACGGCGGTTATCAGTTATGCGCTGCCTCGAATTCGTCCAGGAACCGCTGATCGTTCTCCGAGAAGAGACGCAGGTCATTGACCCTGTATTTGAGATTGGCAATACGCTCTACTCCCATTCCGAAAGCATATCCGGTGTATTCTTTGGAATCAATACCGCAACTTTCCAGCACAGCGGGATCGACCATTCCGCAGCCCAGAATCTCCAGCCAGCCGGAGCCCTTGCACATCGCACAGCCCTTACCGTGGCAGAGCGTACAGCTCACATCCATCTCTGCGCTGGGTTCTGTGAAGGGGAAATAAGAGGGACGCAGACGAATCTGAGTATCGCTGCCGAACATTTCGCTTGCAAATGCCTGAAGCACCTGTTTCAAGTCGGCAAACGACACGTTTTTATCCACATACAAGCCTTCCACCTGATGGAAGAAACAGTGGGCACGGGCAGAAATCGCCTCATTGCGATAGACACGGCCGGGACAAATCACACGGATAGGAGGCTTTTGGGTCGTCATCACACGAACCTGAACGCTCGAAGTATGCGTGCGAAGCAGTACATCGGGATTACGCTGTATGAAGAAGGTGTCCTGCATATCGCGGGCCGGATGATCGTCCGCAAAGTTAAGGGCACTGAACACATGCCAGTCGTCTTCCACCTCAGGACCTTCGGCCACACTGAAACCCAGTTTCGTAAAGATATTGATGATTTCCTGCTTCACAATACTGAGGGGATGACGGGTACCCACCTCGGCAGGATAGGCCGTACGGGTCAGGTCGATATCTGCCTCCACATGGTCTTCGGAAGCAACGCATTCCCTGAGGGTATTGATTTTGTCGGTAGCAGCCTGCTTGAGCGCATTGATGGCTTGGCCCAGTTCTCGTTTCTGGTCGGCAGCCACGGTGCGGAACTCTGCCATCAGATCGTTGATTTGGCCCTTCTTGCTGAGATACTTGATTCTCATCGCCTCAATCTGCTCGGCATTGTCTGCCTTAAGCTGTTCAATCTCAGCCTTCAGTTCGTTGATTTTGTCAATTAACATATGCTTGTTGTTATTATTTCTATTTAAAATCGCCGCAAAGATATTGAAAAATTCTCACATTTCCAATTATTTTCCCTATTTTTTGCAATTTCGGGCATTTTCTTCGCATTTGTTGCAACTCCATCCGTCAAAATTCACTATCTTTGCAGCAATTATGGAAATTTCGGAAAAAGTATCTGCATTCATCCGTTCGAATCGTCTTTTCGACGACGAAGTGATGCTGTCCGGCTCCGGTGATGCCTCTGTTCTGGTTGGTCTCAGCGGTGGCTGCGATTCTGTTGCTACACTGTATCTGCTCCGGCTGCTGGGTTACCGCGTACGCGCGATTCACTTCAATTTCGGCATTCGTGGAGCAGAGGCCGACCGTGACGAGCATTTCTGCCGTCAGCTATGCGAAGATTGGCGCATACCTTTCACTTCCCATCACTTCGATGCGCCGGCCTATGCCCGTGAGAAAAAACTTTCTTTGGAACTCGCATGCCGTGAACTGCGCTACGGTTATTGGGAAGAGCTTCATCGGACGGATTCAACTGTCCGCTACGTAGCCTTGGGCCACCACCTCAATGATTCGGTCGAAACCGTCCTCTTCAACCTAATGCGAGGCACCGGTCTGGCAGGCCTGCAGGGCATCTCCCCCGCCCGCGATTTCTACCGTCGTCCCCTGCTGTGTCTGTGGCGGGACGAAATTCAGGCGGTCCTGAAAGAGAACCATATCTCCTGGGTCACCGACTCCACCAACCTTTCCGACGACTACACCCGCAACCGGATTCGCAACCGGCTGCTGCCGCTGATGACCCGAATCAATCCCAACGCAGCCAGGGGCATCAGCGTTACCGCCCGGAATCTCAGCAATATTCAGTTCGTGATGGACAAGGGTTTGGAAGCTATCCGTTCCCGATTCATTGAACACCGCAAGGTGGAAGACTTCGAATGCGAGACCATCCGATTCCACGAACTGCTGCGCGAACCCGATCCGGAAGCCACACTCCGCTCGTTGCTTCATCTGTTATATCCCGAATCCCGGATCATCCCCACTTGGATTCCTTCTATGTTCAAGGCTTTCGACAATTGGAAACACACAGTTTTTGCCAACGACGGCTTTTGGAGTTTCATGGACCGCAGGGCAATGGCCGGCGGGCTCACAATTGTGCCCGCGCTCTTTCACACCCCTGTT
>CAJOOX010000013.1 GCA_905236195.1 uncultured Bacteroidales bacterium | reverse complement strand
CCCGCCGACAGCCGGCTCAAGGGAATCTATCCCAAGTCGTGGAGCCGGGACGCCTACGACCGGATTGACCGTCTGCTGCCCCAATGGAAGGAAGCCTGGCAGGCGCTGGACGGCAAGATCGAGCCACAGCCCGAAGCCTGGAAGGGTGTCGATGCGGCAGCCCGTCTGAAAGAACTGAAAGAAATCGCCGGCAAGTGGTTCCTGCCCAGATTCTTCTCCAAACGTTCATTCCTCGCCGAACTGCGCGAGGCCGACCCGGGTGTGACCTGGGAGAATGCATCCGCCCTGCTCGACAAAATCGGCAAGGTGAACCGTTACTACGGTGTCCTCGGCGACTTGCAGCAGCTGGCATTTGTCGATACGGAGGCCCGTCCGGAAGATATGGACCGGTGGATGGAAAACCTGACCGGGATGAAGAGCTGGTGTCAGTGGACCGAACGCCGCAAGGACCTCGTGGCCGCCGGACTGCAATGCGTGGTGGATTATATCGAAAGCCATCCCGACACTACGGCCGGTGCAGCCCGCGACGCCTTCCTGAAAGGTATCTATCACCGCGAAACGATGCAGCTGGTCGACAAGGAACCCGACCTCCGGATGTTCAACGGCCTGCTGTTTGAGGAAATCATAGCGCACTACCGCGAACAGACCAGGCAGTTCCAGGAAGTTTCAAAGCAGGAACTTTACTGCAAACTGGCGGCCAAAGTACCCTTGCAGACCCTCGCAGCGGCCCAGGGTTCGGAGATGGGTATCCTCAAGAAGAACATCGGCAACGGCGGACGCGGCACATCCATCCGCAAAATCATCGACCAGATACCTACGTTGCTGCCCAAACTCTGTCCCGTGTGGCTGATGAGCCCCATTTCGGTGGCCCAGTTCCTGGATCTGAACAACGGGAAATTCGATCTGGTCATCTTCGACGAGGCATCCCAGATGCCCACTTCGGAGGCTGTGGGAGCCATCGCCCGCGGTACGAACCTGATCTGTGTGGGCGACCCCAAACAGATGCCGCCCACGTCGTTCTTCGAGACGGCCAACACCGACGAGGAGAGCAGCGACATCGAGGATATGGACTCCATTCTCGACGACTGCATCGCCCTCTCGATGCCCGGCCATGTGCTCAAGTGGCACTACCGGTCGAAACACGAGAGCCTGATCGCGTTCTCCAATCAGGAATACTACGACCACTCGCTCTACACCTTCCCCTCGGTCGATGACCGTCAGGTCAAGGTGTCGCTGGTTCAGCTGGAAGGCACCTACGACAAGGGACAGACCCGTTCGAACCCCACCGAGGCCAAAGCCATTGTCGATGAGGTGATACGCCGCCTGAAAGATCCCGAACTCTCGAAACGCAGCATCGGCATCGTTTCGTTCTCGAAAGTGCAGCAGAACCTCATTGAGGATATGCTCACCGACGAACTGGCCAGGCATCCCGATCTGGAAGCCAAAGCCAACGGCGGCGAGGAGCCCATTTTCGTGAAGAACCTCGAAAACGTGCAGGGCGACGAGCGCGACGTCATCCTCTTCTCGGTGGGCTACGGTCCCGACAAGAGCGGCAAGGTGTCGATGAACTTCGGTCCCCTGAACAACGAGGGCGGCGAACGTCGTCTCAATGTGGCCGTTTCGCGTGCCAAATACGAGATGAAGGTCTTCTCCATCCTGCGTCCCGAACAGATTGACCTGAACCGCTCGAAGGCCAAGGGCGTGGCCGGTCTCAAGGCTTTCCTCGAGTTTGCAAAGACCGGACGTTTGAGCTCTGCCGCCAATCCTGTGACACAAAGCGGAGGCGGCACAGGCTCCTCGCTGGTGCAGCAGATTGCCGCCGCCCTGCGTGCCCACGGCTATGAGGTGGACACCAATGTGGGCCGTTCGAACTTCAAGATCGACCTCGCCGTGATTGATCCACAGTCGGGCAACTACACACTGGGCATCCTCTGCGACGGCGAGAACTATTTCAACACCCCGACAACGCGCGACCGCGAAATCTGTCAGCCCAACGTGCTGAACATACTCCACTGGAAACAGTTCCGCGTCTGGAGCATCGACTGGTGGGAAGACAAGGAAAAGGTGATCCGCCGCATCCTGGACGTGCTGGAGGGAAAGGAGAAGGCAGGCGGTCAGAGTACTCAGAGTTCTCAGAGTGATCAGGATAATCAGAATACGCCGAGCAATCCGCCAGTTTCCGCCGACCGCACCTACCGGGCGGCAAAGATTGCCAAAAAGAAACTGCCCGAGACCTTCGATGCCACGCGCGGCAGCCTTGCCACCTATTTCCGCCAGGCAATCGAGACCCTTGTCAATGAGGAGGCGCCCGTCACCAACACGTATGTGCAGGCACGTCTGAAAGAACTGACAGGCTATCCGATGACCCAGAAGGTGAGAGCCTACATCGATATGCAGCTTTCGGTCTTCTACCGCGATCCGCTGTCTGACGAACAAGTGTCCGTCTGGTGGAAAGACAAGGCGCAGGCCGAGTCGTATCACGGATTCCGTACGGACTCCGACCGCGAAGCCGACGAGATACCGGTGGTGGAGGTCATCAACGTGATGCAGACCCTGCTGGACGAACAGGGCGCAATGCCCGATGAGTCGCTCATCAAGGTGACGCTTCATACCCTTGGTTTCTCACGCCGCACACCCAAAACCGATGCCCTGATTGCCAAAGCATTGCCTCACCTGAAACGCTGAACACGTGTCGGCGTCAGACCCCGAAGATATGTTACGTAAAACCCTGATTACAGTTGCGCTCATAGCCGTCTCACTGAGCGGAGCAGCGCAGAACCGGCGCGGCGAACGCCTTCCCGCGTCGGACTACCATCCCGGCTTCCGGGAGTGGAAGCACTTGGCGCGCAGTGCCAAAGATGATTTCTTCAAGACCGATGAAGCCCGGACCTTCGGCGACAATGTCCTCCTCTACCAGCGCGATGCCGGAGGTTGGCCCAAAAACCACGCGATGCACCGTCCGCTGACAGATGCCCAGAAGGATTCCGTGCGGGCCGAGAAGAAACGCATCGACACGACGGTGGACAACGATGCCACAACGACCGAGATGCTTTATCTGGCACGCCTCTGGACAGCCACACATGAACCCCGTTACCGCGAAGGGTTCCTCCGTGGGATTGACTATCTGCTGTCCGGACAGCTCGAAAACGGAGGCTGGCCGCAGTTCTGGCCCGAGCCTCATGGCTATGCCCGCCACATCACCTACAACGACAATGCTATGTGCAACGTGCTCGTCTTTATCCGCGAAGTGGCCAACAACAAAGCCCCCTACAGGGATATCACCGACAAAGCGACCCGCCGGCGGCTCCGCCATGCCTTCGACCAGGGAATCCAATGTATCCTGAACACCCAGATTATTGCCGACGGCAAGCGTACGGTGTGGTGTCAGCAGCACGATGAAATCACCCTCGCTCCGGCATCGGCCCGCACTTTCGAGCTGGCCTCCTACTGTTCGGCCGAGAGCGCTTCGCTGACGAGTCTGCTGATGTCGCTTCCGCATCCCTCGAAAGAGATCGTCGCAGCGGTGGACGGAGCCGTAGCGTGGTTCCGCGAACATGAACTGCACGGCATCCGTGTGGAGTATTATATCAATGATGAAGGACAGCGCGACCGTCGTCTGGTGGACGACCCCGAAGCCCCCGTCGTGTGGGCCAGGTTCTATGATTTGGAATTTGCCCAGCCGTTCTTCTGCGACCGTGACGGCATTGCCGTGCACGACATCTCCTATCTGGGCTACGAACGCCGCAACGGCTACGGATGGTACAGTTACCAGCCTGCCGAAGTGCTTCAAGTTTATGACAGCTGGAAAGCTAAAGTCAAATAATTATTTGGCGCAAGAGTTTTTTTTGCGGGCGGCATGGTGGGTGCGGTAGTACTCGACGTGCTCGTTGAGACTGCCGGCGAGGTGACGGAAACGCTCCACGCGGGCGGCATCGGAGCGGTCGTTGATGTCTGATACACCTTCTCGCAGTCTTTGCACTGGAAGCGCTGGATAGTCAGCGAGAGATATGTCTGCTTGCCGCCTATCGGCAGATTGTGGATATCAAAAGCGGATGAACCCAAAATCAGGCTCCTCCTGCTCGAGCCCTGGAGGACGGCGAATCCGTGGTTGCGCCTCCTCGAAGGAAAGCGGGCGCTATACCCGGTTTGCCGACTGGTTCGAGGCGCTGGAGTGGATGAAGGGTGAGATGGACGGCGAGCCGTATGACGTGGCGCTGATAGGATGCGGTGCCTACGGGTTCCCGCCGACCGCTCATGCCAAGAGGAAGGGGCACAAGGCCGTCCACATGGGCGGCACGCTCCAGCTGCTCTTCGGCATCAGGGGGAAGCGATGGACGAAGAATTACACCCGCGACTATGACTACGCCACCCTCCCCAACGAATACTGGATAAGCCCGAGTCCCTCCACCCGCAACGAGTTTAACGCCAGAGTCGAGGGCGGATGCTACTAGTAAAGATTATATCCTCTTTATCCCTCCATTTTGACATGTAGAGACACCACAAAACATGCTGATAGTTAGGGGAAAATACCTCTTTATCCCTCCATTTTGACATGTAGAGACACCGGTGAGACAGAAAAATGCAGATTTCGAGACAAATATTTTGATTATACATTAAAAAACTATATCTTTGCAGCGAAAATGAGAATATTCAGATTATTCTGCATCATGTTAATCTCAATTATAATCCCCTCGAGTCTGGTTGCCGCTGACGGCAACCACAGGGATTATAGTCCCAAAACACCGGAAGCATGGTCTTTTCAGCAACTGAGTGACATTCCTGTGGGGAATTATACAGGAACACTTGATTTTTCCATCCCGCTCTACACCGTAGAAAGCGGAGACATTAAGGTTCCTGTAACCCTGGACTATCTCGGGTCTGCTATCAGAGTCGATCAGGAAGCCACATGGGTGGGACTGAATTGGGTGCTTAACGCGGGAGGTGCGATAACCACACGCCTTTCCAACAGTTATGATTGCAGTAATGGCATACCTGACGGCTGGAAAGCGGAATGGAGGCATCTGCTCAAGTACTTGTCTTTGACACAAATATATCCGACAGGCGAATATAATTATAAGATAGGATACAAATTTGACGGATTTCATCCTTGCCGGGGTGGATATGGCAAAGAATGGTTCATGAAGTCATACGAGATTGTCGATACTACTAATTTTCCCAACGACATACCGCATCATCTCTACGGAATCATTCTTGACCGTGGAGACGGTGAGTCTCCCACCTATCAGGCCACCTTTCTGGGGCATCATGTAAGTTTCATCTACGACCGCTTGGCCGGAGAATATTTCATCACGGGGAACGCCGACGGCTTCAAAGTGTCCAATGGCGGGGCAGGACCGACCATCACCGACCGAAACGGCTTCAGATATTTTTTCGATACTGTAGAGACCGGGTATTATGACGATGCAAGTGTTAACCCGGAAACACAGCATTTTGACTACACCTACTATCTTACCCGTATCGAATCGCCCACGGGAAGGAATGTTTATTTCAATTACCGGGACGAGCACTCCCAGCATTCAGTCTATAAGATTCAGGAGACACTCTACAGCGACGAATATCCGTATGCAATACTTTCCAACAGATTAAGCCAAAGCCAGCTGAACCGCCTCACTGTCCTGGGCGGGAACACTCCGACAGGTGCGGGAAGCATGGTGCTTCGCACCCATACTCCGCAATACATCTTTCAGCCGAAACGTCTGTCAAGCATTGAGACCGACGCGGGTCTCAAAGTAGTTTTCAATCCCGACACCGATACGAGGCTGGATATGCGAGATGTGGACCACAGCCTGAAAAGCATAGAGATCTATGTCCTCCAGCCAGACAGCAGCTACCAACTGCTGAAGCGATTCCGTTTCCAATACAGCTATTTCTCCAAAAACACTACGGGCGGCAATACGGTCTCAGACGCATTCGGCACAACCTACGCATCATGGTTCTCCAACGATGATTTCATGTACTATCGTCTGCGGTTGGACAACGTTTGGGAGGAATCCGTGGATGGGACAACCATCAAGACACTGCCAGCCTTCAGTTTCGGATACTCTCTACCGAATCTCCCTTGTAAGGCCTCAGCCGCCATTGACTACTGGGGATATTACAACGGAAAGGAGAATTATAATGGCACATACCATACGATGCTTCCTAAGGGATGGCTTGAGCAGACAGACGATGACGCATTGCTGTTTCCTGACAGCAGGCTTGCCGTTTATTGCGCGGACAGGCGGTCGGACGGCAACTGCTCAAAAGCCTGTATGCTGACCTCCGTCACATATCCGACGGGGGCGGTCGCCCAGTTCACATACGAACCGAATACATTCTCCAACTATAAATATTTCGATGCATCAGTCCAAACAGGGAATGGTTCTGTGACGGAAACTGAACAATTTGCCACCCAAACAATATATGCCAGCAACCAGCCGGGCTATTCTGCATTTGGGGCTTACTATTTCAAGGAACAGACCACATTCTCCATTTTGGATTCCATGGATTTTAATCTTGAAATCAGTTATTCCAAATCGGATTTGCAGTCTCTCTCCAAATGGAGCAAGATATTCTATCGTCCCGCCATTATCCAGCGCCTGAACAGTAATGGCGGAATTGAACAGACATTTACATACATGTATGCGCCGTCTGATACCACCCTTTCGACATCGAATCTCAGGAAAACGTTCTCCATATCCCTATCCTCCGGTACCTACAGATTTTTCATTCCGGCATTGGACTCAGCAGACCGCAATGAAGCATTTTATCTGATAATGGCCCGGTTAAGTAAAGAAGAAAATGCACCGACGGCCACGCCGGACTACTGCGGCAGCGGAGTCCGTGTAAAATCGGTCCGCGTTGTCAGCGGCAGTGCAGTCACAACCACGTCTTACGACTACACCAACGATAACGGTACGTCGTCAGGCAAACTGATGGCAAGGCCTGTCTATGCCCGGGAAAAGGTGCTCGTCTATCAGCCGGGTAATATTCAGATGATAAACGGCAATCTGGTATATCCCCCGATGGCACAGACAATTAACTATTGGCTGTTAAGCGGTGACAATCTGGCAACGACCTCCCGGTGGAATGTCAGCTACAGCCGGGTGACAGTGTCGAAATCCGGCAGCGGTCTGAACAATGGCCGGAGTATCTACAATTATCACAATCACCGCTGGGGTAGCGGTTCGATGTGGGATTTCATACGGAGGATTGAAGACCCGCGTGACGGCATGTTATTAAGCCGTTTTGACTATGATAACAACAATCAACTGATTCGCAGTACGACCAACTCCTATGAGATGACCTGTGTCGATTCACGCCTTCTCAACGCAGTGGTAGAGAACACCTATTACGGCGGAAACTCGGTCACAGGAGGTAACGAATTAGCTACCTACAATGCCTATTCGGAAGTCATAGGCGGTGGAATCATGATGATTTACCTCTATCCCTCGGTGCAGTTCGCGATGAAGACAACCACCAATGTCGTCGGGGATTATGTGGACGGAGTGTCAATGGAGAAATCACTCTCCACAACATACAACCTCCGAAACAATTTGGATTCCCTCACTGTGGAATCTCATTCACGCACCGATGAGACTACCGTCACCGAGACACTCTATCCGACTGATTATACCGGCAACAGCATCGCCTCGTCGCTCAAGGGACAACACATTATCGGAGTCCCCATGGAGCAGGCCGTGACAGTCACTGATGCTGGCGGACCCCGAGTTGTAGAAGATACCCGGACAGTATATAACACAATGGGACAACCCACCGACATCTACCGTCTTAACAACCCGCATTTGTCGAGACAAGGATTAACGATGGCGAATGTCTCACCCGTCAGTGTCAACCACGAAAAAGAAATGTCAATTTCTTACAATTCGGCCCATCAGCCCCGGACGGTTACAACCAATAGTATTCTGACCACGACATATATTTGGGGGTATTCCAATCAGTTCCCTATTGCCGTGGTGGAGGGAGCCTCCGAATCCCAGATAATCGCCGCATTGGGCGGAGAGGCTGCCGTGACATCACTGGAAAGAGCCGTAGTCCCCACGCTGACACCGGAACAGCTGTACAGCATGTTGTCTGCCATCAAGGGAGCCTTAGTCACAGTCTATGAACATCAGCCTCATATCGGAGTGGTCCGGAAAATCGCACCTAACGGCGAACAGACCACCTATGATTATGATTCATTCGGGCGACTCTTCAAGGTGACAGACCACAATGGGACTGTAACCGGCCAATTCCAATATCATTACCGCAATGAATAAGATGACAGATATGAAGAAGATTATTCTCATCCTTATCATTTTTCTCTGCCACCTTCCGGCCCCGGCCCAACAGACGCAGAACTATGTCCTCTCCTCTGCCGTCAACAATAGCGGAGCAATGCAGAGCGTCTATCATTACTACGATGCTTCGGGCCGTCCCTTCGAGCGTGTTGAAGTGGGTATTACGCCCTCACATTCCAACCTGGCCTGGCTCAGCGACTATGACGGCCTCGGCCGTCCCTCCAGGGACTGGCTGCCGGCCACAGTCTCCGCCGCCTATGTCCAGCCCTCCACGCTGCGATCCACAGGGTACTCTGCCTATTCGGACACCCGTCCGTTCGCCGAAACACTCTATGATGGCTCTCCCCTCAACAGGGAAACAGCCGCCAAGGGAACGGGACAGCAATGGACTGCCCATTACAGGAGCACGGACTATCTCATCAATACAGACACATTCCCCCTTTCCTGCCGCAATTACTATGAACAAACGAATAGAAAATCTATGAGAGCATTCCTTTATATAGTTATCCTGCTTTTCTCGTTTCAGCAGAATGGGGAAGCGCAGCAAT
>CAJOOX010000012.1 GCA_905236195.1 uncultured Bacteroidales bacterium | reverse complement strand
TTTGAGAAGTTTGCGGGAAATCGGTTCGAAATTACAGAACTCACCATCAACAGCAACCATAGGGAATCGACGCTGAGCATTGAGACCGTTTTCGTTAAGAGAGTACCATGTTACAATGCAGAAATCTTTATTCCCCGTGCCACCTTCCACCTCGTTTACCTCCATGAAGACAAGAGGATGCGGAGCCGTTTCAACAAAGGCATCGCCTTTCTTGAAACGTGGAGTTATGTTTGGTTCTTTCTTGTCCATAATGACTGCATCTATTTAATTTTACATCCAAATTCTAACGTCTTCATTCGACTTGTTTCTCCTGACGGAGCAACCTGGAATCAGGGGCCGGTTCTCTGATCGGTTCAATCCGTTTAATCCGTAGAGCTGCCTGTCGTATTTTGGGGGATTGCTTCGCGGGAAATCTGTTATGCTGTTCGAATCAAGCACTATCTTCACAACTTATCGAATGTGATTGTCAGCGATGTCAGAAGCAGATTCTTCGGCAGCATCGGGTTCTTTTTCACGCCGGGTCTTGCGGATGTAGTGGACGCTGTAGTATTCGGTATGGGCATTGACGGTGTTGATGAGACGTCGGGCGGCCTCCACGTCGGCGCGGTTGAGGTCGGTGATGTCCTGATTGGCAGTCACTACAAAGACGGCCGAGAGGCGCTGCCACTGCGCACGGATGCTTTCCTGCAGGGCGGGCACGCTTTCGAAGCGAGTACGTTCCTCATTGCGGTCCACATAGGTGTCCTCGTACTTCTGACACAGTTCCAGGAGTTTGTCTGCCTCGTCGCGAAGGACAAAAGCGCGGCGCAGCATGCCGGCCTTAAGTTTCTTCACATCGCGGCAGAAGGCCCGGAAATCCATCGTTTTCTCCATCACTGAGGTCTTCACGTCGTAGCCTTTGTAGCGGTTGACAATCGGACGGACATGGTCGTGGTAGTATTCCGCAACTTCGGGGTCTTCGCTATGCTGCATCATCTTCAGCCCCTGGCGGAGGTGCTGGAAGACGGCGTTGCGCGCCTTGTCATAACGCCGCATGTGGAGCGTGAGTGTGGATGCGGCGTACTGGCTGACGAGCTTGAAATAATGGCGGGTGTCCGTCTTGAACGCAGTCCACTGGTCGGCCGCAATCTTGCTTTCGAGGCCGAGGCTCTCCACGATGTCAACCACCTGCTGGTAATACTCGCCTTTCTCTGCCTGACGCAGACGGGCGAAGTTGAAAGATGTAAACGAGTACATTATATGTGGATTTATTTAGTTTATATGGAAAATTTATATCAAATGCTTGGCCGGATTCCGCACGACGCATCGACTTCAGTCAAATGCTTGAGCGGATTCCGCGCGACGCTTCGACTCCAGTCAAATGCTTGGCCGGATTCCGCGCAACGCTTCGACTCCAGTCAAATGCTTGAGCGGATTCCGCGCGACGCTCCGACTTCGATCAAATGCTTGAGCGGATTCCGTGCGACACTTTGACTCCAATCAAAGGTTTGGCCGGATTCCGTGCGACGCTTCGACTCCGATCAAAGGCTTCGCCGTATTCCGCGCAACGCGATGATTCCTTTTGGCATGTCAAACCGCAATTACCCCGCAGCCCATAGCATTTTCGCCTGCAAATATACACATTTTTTGAGACTATATCATCCCAGTTGATTAAAAAAATAATCAAAATACCCGGAATTACAGAAAAAACCGGCGTAAAATTTGGAAATAAGACTGTTATTTTCTATCTTTGCAGCACACAATGAATCATCACAATGAAATGGCTGGCGGTTATAGGACTGATGGTATGCATGACGGTTTCCAAAGCGCAGGAAATCGTTGTGGACGGCATACGCTATTACGGAGACTGGATGGAGTCGGCCACGATAGCGGCGTTTCAGGATACCGGATTGAGCGGCGACATCATCATTCCTGCCGGGATTTCCTATGAGGGCCGGACCTACGCCGTCACAAAATTCGAGAGGTTTGCCTTCTCGGAGTGCCGCCATATCCGTTCGGTGGTTATCCCCGCATCTGTGAACGAGACGCTCTACGACTGCGGCTACGAGTTCTACAACTGCACCAGTCTTGAGGAGGTTGTGCTGTCGCCCAACATGCAGATGCTGCAGGGCACGTTCATGGGGTGCACCTCCCTGCAGCGCATCGTCATTCCCGAGGGAGTGAGATACATGGACTATGTATTTGCCAACTGTGCGGCACTGCGGGACGTCACGCTGCCCGAGGGTCTGGCGGAGGTGGGCCGGGAATGTTTCTACGGATGCCTGAGCCTGACGGAAATCACGCTGCCCGCCTCCGTTACGTCGGTAGGCACCGATGCCTTTGCCTTCTGCCGGGGACTGGAAACGGTGACTTGCAAGGCCGCGGTTCCGCCGTCCTGTCTGGGCAAATTCGGGCCGCGTATCGTGGCCGTCAATCCGTTCCACGACATCGCCCTTCAGGCCGTGCTTTATGTGCCTGCGGATGCCGTGGAGAGTTACAGGATCACCTACCCCTGGAGCGAGTTTTACAGCATCCGGCCCATTACAGACACCTCGGTTGAAAAGACAGAGCCGGATGACGACGAAAATGTGTTCTATGCTCCCTCCGGTCACAGAATCTCAGCCCCCAGCGGCCTGTATATTCAGGGCGGCAAGGTGAGATACAGAACTCAATAAAGAAGGCCGAAGAGCCATAACGGAATCTTGGTGTCATAGCCGATTTCGATGTTGTCGCTGACAACAAAACTGTTTTCTATTCCCTTGATTTGAGAGAATCCCTTCGATTTGCCCCCTACTTCAAAGAGCCATTTGCCGTCAGCCACCAGGTCGCCTTGTTCAGGCATGCTGAGCTGATGTCCGACAGCCAATTGGGATGCGAGATACGTCTCACGCAATGTTCCCACCGAGGTCTTCGGAGTCAGACAGTACATCAGATTCGTGTTGTGGAAAAGCACTTTTTCAGGCTTTGTAAGCATATTCATTCCCTCGTCGGCAGCGTACAATCGTCTCACGAGGGCCGCTTTATCCATCAGGTCAAGCAGTTTCAGAACATTATTGCGTGACGAATGCAGCGCATTGCAGAGGGCTGAAATGTTCAGCGTGTAGGGAGAACTCTCGGCCAGCACCGCCAAAAGGGTTTTCGCTTTATATACCGAATCATATTCGATATTGCCTACCGCAGGAATCTCGCCTGTCACGATCGAGTCTATTACTTGCAGCAGGCGGTCGCCAAAGCCGTCGCCCTCTTCTCTATAGAAAGGATAATAGCCTGTCTCGATGTACTTCTCAAAGTAAGGCAGAACCTTTACTGCTGATGCAATCTGTGAAGCCATAGTGAAATGGTCTGCCAAAATGGTCTCCAGAGAAAGAACAGGCAGATGTGCAGCCTGTTCCAGTTCCAAGTATTCGCGGAAAGACAAACCCTCCAGCGTGTATTGCCGGTGGCGTCTCGACAAATCGCCAAAACCATCCTCTATCTTGAGCATTGAAGAACCTGTAAGCACAAGGTGCAGTCCTGGATATGAATCATAGATATTCTTGATCTCCTGCTGCCAGCCCATATATTTGTGCACTTCGTCCAAGAAGAGATGTGTGCCTCCGTGCACGTAGTGATACTCTGCGAGATCCATAACGGAGTGGTTCGAGAACCAAATGTGGTCAAGGGACACATACAGGGCTTTCTGCCTGTTGGCAAAAGTCTTGAGGATGTGTTGGAGGAGCATAGTAGTCTTGCCCACACCCCGGGCACCTTTGATTATTATCAGCCGGTTATCCCAATTGATTTGGTCGTAAAGATAACGTGTGAAGCCAAGCTCCGTTCCGGCCAGCAGTCGGCCGTAAGTCTTAAATATCCGGTCCATAAATTTAAATGTTTCAGTGGTGCGAAGATAAGGATTTTACTTTGGAAAAACAAATTTTCATATAATTTTTTACTTTCGAAAGTTAAATTTCGGGCTATTTTTCACTTTTGAAAGTAAAAAATGGCTGAATCCGGTGAACTTAACTGGAAAAAGGTTGTCACATTTTGGTGACCACCCGACCCTCCCCTGTGGAGAAGGAAGATTTGGGGCGTGTTTGGGGAAGACAGTAGAAAATCCGCACTATGATTATGGGCAAAACAGGGAATATTTTCTTTTGTAATCGAAATCTGATGCGAAGTATGATATAATTGTCATATCTTTGCAGCGGAAAATGAATCGCACGGCGACGCATTCCTTCCACAGAATGAAATTATTAACTTTTAAAATGTATAAGATTATGAGCAACGAAACGAAAAAACTCCACCTTGAAACCCTCGCCCTTCATGTAGGGCAGGAGACTCCCGATCCTGCATCCGATGCACGTGCCGTGCCAATCTATCAGACAACATCGTATGTGTTCCGAAACTCACAGCACGCTGCCGACCGATTCGGTCTGCGCGATGCAGGCAATATTTACGGTCGGCTGACCAACTCGACGCAGGGTGTCTTTGAAGAGCGTATTGCTGCCCTCGAAGGCGGTGTCGCCGGACTCGCCGTGGCCAGCGGCGCAGCTGCCATCACTTACGCGCTCCAGAACATCGTGCTCAACGGCCATCACATCGTGGCAGCCAAGAATATCTACGGCGGCAGCTACAACCTCATAGCCCACAC
>CAJOOX010000011.1 GCA_905236195.1 uncultured Bacteroidales bacterium | reverse complement strand
TCAGATTACTTTTTTCTCAGATCGAAAGACGGTTACTTTGTCGCTGGACGAGATTGCTTATATCGAGTCGAACGACACGGAAGTCAGCATCGTGACGCAAGAAGGACGTTCCTATCGAAACAAGACAGGAATATCACAATGGGAGAATATTCTTGGAGAAGGCTTTGTCCGCATCCATCGGGCATTCCTCGTCAACAAAGCCTGCATCACGGAAGTCGGTTCCGACTCCCTTCTGGCTGCTGGAACGGAGCTGCCGATTTCGAGGAAGTATCGGAAGACGTTGTAAAAGTATCTATTAACAAATTGTTCTGGCCGAAGGCACCGCAGCGCCGGGGCGGTGCGGGGTCTCCCTTGAGGGTTTGGAGTGAAAACAGATGTGGAAGGGCTTCGGGTGGGCCTTGGACCAGCCCGAAGCGCTTCCACACCGAACGAGGAAACTGTATAGAAGGGTTAACGTGTCACGATTTTGATGTCGTCGTTCTCGACAAGTTTCTGAGGGAAGACCTTATGGGAGGCTATCAATTCGTCTTCTGTCAGGCCTCCGGGATATCCGAGACTGTCTACACAAAGGGGTCAAGGCGTAGAAGAGATGCCTGGTCAGAGCCGGGCATGACGAGAAGGTTGCGCTTGGTATTACGTTACGACGACTCCAAATATTCAACAATCCCCGCCACATGCAACGCCACGATCGCCTTCTTCCCTTCCGGACTCTCCAGAAACCTCAACGACTCCCGTGAATCCATAAAACCATTTTCGGTTAGCACCGCCGGACAATACGTGTGCTTCAGAATGTAGAACGGCTCCTCCAGATCCGGATCAGCATCGGAAAAGTCCGTCCGGAGCATATGCCCCGGCAAATACTTCTCTGCCGCCCAATACAGGCAATCCGCCAGGCGGTCGGACTCAGTATGCCCCGGAAACGTATAGGCACTCCACCCAGTCGCAGTGTGCCACTTCCCATCGGAACCGGCAGCATTGACATGAATGCTGATGAGGATGGTGTCGGTGGTCGGATGACCGAACTGGCAGGTCTTCTGGTTGGCACGACGCACACGCTCCTTCAGGGGAATGTCCTCGAATTCAGGGACAAGCAGCTCCGCATCATAGCCCCGGTACTGCAGGTGCGCTACGATGGCGTGAGCGATTTCACGGTTGTACTGATATTCGCGGAAATGTCCGTCGGGCGAGCACTTGCCCGCGGTGTCACGGCCGTGGCCGTTGTCGATTAGTATCTTCATTGTCTTCTGATTTTGAGCGTGATACACTAACCAACTCGAGGTCGAAATCTTCGATAAGCGCCTCAACCTCCGGCATGTTCTCAGCAGGAATGCACTTGGCGACCATGTTGGCCACGGCGCTCTTGTACTCCACTGCAGGCCGTCCCGTCCCAGAGATGAGAGGAACGGTCGGGACAGTTGGGACAACAGCATCGTCGGGCTCACCGGACTGATGCCAACGGATAAGAAGATCGGCAATATCGATTTGATTCTCCCGGTCTTCTTCAGTAGCCGCTTCCCCATAGGGATCTTCCACCTTAATGTCAGCACCCGGGAACTTGGCGAAGTATTCCTGCCAATACTCGACGGCATCGATGTCTGGCAGCGCCGTGACGTCGTAGCCCTTGAGCACATTCAGTTTCTCGCCGAGCTGCGTCTTGCCACCTGTTGCCAGCCAGTTGTACTCCGGCATGAAACCGCAGCAAACGACGGCTGTCTTTTCGGCCTCAACGAGGATGACCGGCTTCTCGGGATATTCTGCAAGCAAATGCTCGCCGAACACGCACTGCGTCATCGACCAAGTCTCAGGGATGAAGCCGCGTTTCTTGAATAGCGGATGTACCCAGTTGACCGGGATGCCGCCCCCCTTTTTGATGCGTTTGCCCAGGACAGGGTCGTACTGCAGGATTTTTCCGCCCCGGTAGCGGCCCTTTATGTCCTTTTGGTAGAATAATACCTCGCCTTTCTTCGTGATGCCCAAGTTGTACATGATGGTCAGGCCTTCCACGACGAGCGGGTCGAACAATGTGTCAAGGAACTTCACGAAGTTGCTTCTCGGCTCAAACAAGATGGTCCTTTCAACGAGTTCATTGGGAAGGACGCAGATGGAAGAAGCGGGCTTCGCCGACTGTGGCATCGCTCTCGGACGGTTGGGCAGATTCTTCAGCCATGCTGGTGGTTCCTTCCAGGCATCGCCCTGGGGACGAGCCCCAGGGTTTTGCTTGAAGAATTCTCGTGGCGGAAGGTGGTACCCGCAATTGGATTCACGGTTGCACCGGCCACAAGAGGGATCGAGGATTTCGCCAGTCTCGGTATCCACGTATGGAACGAGCTGACGTTGGTTGCAGTTCGGGCATATGAGCCAGTCTGCCGTGCGCGTGTAGGGCGCGAGGGTATAACGGTGTTCCATCGCTAATCCTCCTCGTCCTCAAATGGAATCCTGACGTCCGTCTCACGCTGTCCCACGCTTCCCATTCCAGGAGTGGGACGGGACACGTCGGAAGGCTCCGTAGCAGCGCCGATGGAAGGAGTTATACCCAACGCCTTCGCTTTTTTCAGCTTGCGGTGAATGGTACTCCGCGCGATGCCGGTTTCCTCCGACATTTCCCGCAGAGACATCTGCCGCGCCTCCATGTCAATGAACTCCTGCATGTCTTCCATCTCGGTGAACTGGTTCTTCTTGCGAAGGTGATCCTGTTCATCTTCACGGCCCTGGTAGACAAATCGGGTGTAACAATCCTCCTTGTCGATGCGGTAGACCGCTACTCGTTCGGCAGGGTACGGAAACTCATCATCGCGGAACTTGACGGTCTTGACGTAACGCAGCTGGGTGTCCTTGGCGGACAGGCCGACAGCGAGCGCGTTGTCGATGAGAGCCATCAGCTTGGACGAGCCGGAAAGGTCATCCCGAGTGATCGGTTTGCTGGGGTCACGTTTCGGCGTGTGCGCAACGATGATCAGCGTCAATTCATACTTTTTCTTAAGTTTGATCAAACGGCGCATGAACTTGATGGTGACCTCAGCCTTCTCGGCATCGGTGCAGATAAACGTCAGATTATCAATGCATATGACCTTTATCCCGTCTTGCGCTGCTTGTTCCACACTGTCAAAGATCGCATCTTCCAGGGCCACATCATCCAACAGGTCCGGATCGATTTCTGCTCGAAGAAAATTGTCGGGAAAGACATGCACAGCACCGGTTTCAAGGTTGGTGTACCTCATTTGAAATTGCTTCGTAGAGAGCTCACAATCAACGATTAACACCTTTTCTACGCGTGCGATATCCTCGGCGATTTGAACGAGCAGCAGGGACTTTCCGGAGTTGGCGGCTGAAAAGATGATGTTGATTTCAAACTGCACGATCATCCTGAAGAAAAAGTAGATGGGGTTGGCAAGTAGTTTTCCCATCTCTATCCACTTATTCCCAGTCGCGTACGGGAGCCGCCCAAGCTTCCGGGGTTTATCCCGGGCCTTCTTGACGGTTCCCTTGATGCGCTCGACGGGGTTAGACGGAGCCTTTTTTACTTCTTTCTCTTTATCAATCGCAGTCTTCATGGCTATCTCCTCCCTTCTTCAATCATTTGAATCTCGCTCTCAAGGTAGTAGACGCTGCGGCCGATGCGGATGGGATGAAGCAGACCAGCTTGCTCCCAGCGGTACAACGTGCTGAGGTCTTTTTGAAGCCGCTTGGCGGTTGCGCCACGCGCTACTTTCGTAGCAAGGCGCAACTGCTCGCGTGCCTGGCGTTCCTGCTCGCACTCGTCGAGCAGTTTTGAGAGTACATTCCGAAAGGCTGCTTCCAGCTCCGGAACGGTGGTAACGAGCAATGTATGCTCGCGTGCGGTCGATTGTTTATCGTCTATTAAATCGGAAAGTTGTGTCATTGTTTTTAGGATTTAAAGATTACTAAACTGGGTTGTTATTGGCACTCTGCCAACACAGCGCATACCCCGTTGACCAGACGGAATTGCACTGCCCAAACTGCCGGTCACGCAGTTTGACAGTGCAAACATAATGTATTAAATCCTAATCAGTTACAACAAAAAGTTGGGACCCAAATGAAATAAAAAGGACTCCAAAGAAATCAAAAGAAATACAACAAAAAATCCCAGCATCAGCCGGGATCTTTTGTGGTGGAAGATTATATCAAATACTTTTCAATAGGTATCCCCAACAGACTTCCGAATTCTCGTACCGCCGAGTTTACCTCAGAGATATGCTTACGGGATGTACGGAACGATTTACGCAACTTCCCAGCGTTTCCGAGATATCTGCAATAGATATTTTCCTTGCTTTTGCCGATATAACCAGGAAACATCAGTTTAAAATCGACATATGCAGGAACTTTAGCAAGTGATAAATCCTCCAAAGCGGCAAAGGGAGCCAGTTCTCTTTCACCGGGAGTGAATCCTACATGTTTTATCAAATAATCTTTAATCGCGATTCTCCAAGGGGCTTTTGCCTTTTGATAGAAATCAAGATACTTATCGATCGCTGCTTGCACATAGGTTGTTCCTTCAATAGGGGTAGGCCCGTCATCGCCAGCACCATCACTATTATCATCTCCCGTTTGCTGGACATCAACTGAACCGACTTTCTCAATAGCCGGAAAGTCCATGCGCGAAATGTCCTCAGCATCTCTTAGATAGTCCGACAGAATACGAGCATAAGTGCCCAAGCAATCGTTGATATAGAAAACACTGATGCTATTGAGATCGAACCATTCATCAGACGACGCATCGATAGACAAACCCTTATTCATGTACAAGCGAAAAACACTTTCCATGCTGAAATAGAGCCAATGGAGCAAAATCATTTCTGACTCTTTCCCCCGTTTTAACTCCTTGAAAAGTCTATCGGCGAAATCTGAAAAAAGAGGTCTTAGGAGAACAGTAGGAACAGAAGGCGGCAATACTTCAACTCCATGCTGAGAATGATAGTTGCAACTCTTTACATACTGATCGCCCGACCGTTTCATATAATCAGTCATCCATTCTATATTGGCAGCTTGATATACCTTAGCACTCTCTTCAGGGGAAAGCCCGACTTTTCCTCTCAATTCCGCCGTGGTTTTATCAAGAGGCTCATTCCATATATTGTAGAGAACCAAACCGTAGAATGATCCAAAGAGAGGAGCAAAATAATCCTCACCAATGCCAAGGAATGTTTCAAAAATCGTAGACATTAAAAAATTTCGACAGTAAAAAACGGCCGAGTGTCTTACCTTCGCGCTGGCAATAGGATCTGGATCGTCACAATAATCGCCGAATACAGAGTCTAAGCACTCAAGTGCCGCATTTAGCCAATCCGACAGTTCGCTTATCTTTTCGTTATACGGAGCTCCCTGATATAGATCGTTAATGCGACGGGTATAATCACGGAACAATTCGCTAATTGTGTTAGCCGCCTTGTATAGAGGCATTATGTTGACTGATTCGTCCTCGACGCCATTCAAATACTCTTTGAAACAATTTGACAAATAGCCCCTAAACGCCTCCGAGCAAACTTCTTGGCGATCATCCTTCAGTATTTCCAGCCCGGAAAACATATCACTATCAGGGTCATCATAGCCTAATATGATGGTATTAAAATAAGCGTCAGTGCCTTCAAGATCTTCGGGTTTCAATCTATCCTCTTCTACGTCCTTTATACTCCGTCTTACATCAGCCCCTCCGCTACCAGCATATAGCGGAATCTTCTTCTCTTCCAAATCAAGCTCACTTTTTGCTTCTTCAACCAACAACTCAAGACGATGAATCATCGGGTCTATCAAGTCTGTTTTTTCTCTTGGTGACATACCGGCAACACTCCACCCCTTACAATCTGTCAGCTTTCTATTTATTTCACGAATTCGATCCTTGATTGGAACGTCTGAACTATCCCGAACGTATGATGCTAAAGACTCATAATCGAACTTTAACGCAAACTTTATTGCATTCTCAGAAACAGGATCGAAGTGCCATGTAGTAATACGACGTTCGTAAAGCTCATCGTTCAAGAAATTCCACACATAGCCAAACTGGTATTTTTCCTGCTTTATCAATGAGAATAGAGCGAAAAGAAAAATCTTGCCGTTTAGGGAAAGGTCATGAACAAACTCTCCGTCAACAGGATTATCGAGATTCCCGACTTTTGGAAGAAAAATAACATCATCTTGATATGTGAAAGGGCCGTCCTTCTTACCAGGAGGGAGATGGTAATTATCATTACAGTATTTTAATGTTTTCCGCTTATTCCCTTTAAACCCATTCAACATATTAACGGAAACCTTCAGTGTATCGATAAGACACGCTTCATCGTCAGGACTCAAATCCGCCCCAGGCAGTACTTCATAATCTTCAAAGTCAATATCGAATTGCGACATAAATAAGGTGGTATTGCAGTGAGTATTGCAAAATTATGCAAACGATTGCAATTCGAAATACAAAACCCGTAAAACTCTATCAACTGATTATCAACACTTAGATATAAGTCGCTGAAAATGTGCGAGAAACCCGCCGGAAAATTGTAACAAAAATGTTCAAAAGATGGTCGGAAAGGCCATATTAAAGCCCAGTAGGACCGTTCGTCCCACTTTGCAATACCGAGACTCGTCCCGCTTGTCCCAGACGTCCCTGTTGTCCTACTTGCGCACGATCTTCAGATCCTTGTCGACCTTATACGCCTTCTGGTCGAACGCGGCATTCATCAGGGCGAAGCGATCCCGCAGCTCCAGGTTGGTGTACCTGTCGACCGCATTGCTACCCTCGCGATGGAGGCCGGCAGCATATTTATTGACCTGGACCTTGGCCATCATGTCGACGAAAGTTTTTCGGCCCAGCTTGGAGCTGCCCTGCGTGTAGATGGGGACATACTCGTTCTTGCGCAATTCTTCGTTGTAGATGGGCACCGTGCGGTCGACGCCGCTCTGCTCGATCACCCATTTGATGAGCGTATTGAAACCCGCCTTGCCATAGACGTTGCGGATGATGGGAAAATCGAAGTTCGTGCGCTTGATGATGTCGAAGGCGAAGCGGACCAGCGGAGTCTGCACTTCCTTGTTGGTATCCTGCGTGCCGGCGGTCTTTTGCGGCAGGTAGTGGACATACGGGATGCCCTCGTCGGAGACGGAGATATTGGCCATGGACATCGCCTGAAAATCGGAAATGCGACAGCCCAGGGCGCAGAGGACCACGAAGGCGTCGCGCGTGGGCCGCAGGTTCTCCGGGAGCTCCGCCGTGCGCACGAGTTTGAATTCTTCGGCGCGGAGGAAGATCGGGTCGTCGTACAGGGTTTTCACGACAGCGTTCTGGCGCTCCTTACCGAGCTTGCGGAAAGGCGACTTGATGATCTCGTCGTTCTGCTCGAGGGTATTGAAGAAGGTTTGGACGATCTTCATCTGTGTGGCCACGGTGTTGAGGCTCAGGCGCTCGGTGGGCAGAGAGCGCTTGTTCAGCTTCTTATAGAGGAGCTTGTGCTTGGGGACGTAGGTGTATTCGTCGAAGAGGAAGTTGCGGAAGTCCATCAGGAAGTCGGGCGTAACTTCGCTGGGAACGGTGCGCGTAATGCCTTTGATGATGAGGTAGCGCTCAAGCTTGCCGGAGACGGTAATGAAGTGGTCGTAGCGAGCCAGGCCGATGATGCGGTCGCGGAGGGCTTCGTCGGCATAGCGCCTGAATCGGACGGACAGGAGTTCCTCGGCAGAACGGACTTCTTCGATGGGATGCTTGATTTCTTCAATGGTGCGTTCGAAGACTTCGCTGGTAATGTCAAGCCCCCTTTCGAGCATGCGTGTGTAGGCGTCGTTCATAATGGCCACTTCGCGATCGATTTCGCCCGCGAGGACCACATTGTAGACTTTGGAGCCGGACTTGGGCTTGCAGGTCGTGTTGTCGAAACGCGACAGGTCCTGGAGGTCGGCATCGATGTCGGACTTGTGGAAGAGTTGGACGTCGCGACCGTCGCGGAGGCGGAAGCGCAGCTTGATGGAACCTTTGGTTTTGGCGGTACGATGTGCTAATAAAAAATGTCTCATTTCTCCGATTCACGGCGGGGTTGGGACTCCAAAAAAACGCCGGCACTACAAAGATAGAAAATGGTGGTGCAAATAGCAAATTTTTGCACCACGAAGTTGCAATCTATCAAAACAAGATTTCAACAAGTGTTGGATGGTTTGTTTGTAATGCGCTGGAAATGTGTTGTTTCTATTGTTGTCATTTGTTGCGCGGTTAGTGCAGGGTGGAAAAATAACATAGTCCCGTGGGAGTCACCAGAAAACCCCGTTAGAAGCGATTCTGACGGGGTTTTGCTTTTTATTTGCCCCACATTTGCCCCACCGATTTGTTAGGAATTGCAGCCACGATGCAATAGAACGGGCATTTGTGTGGGTAATCATCTAGTCTTTCAGGCAGCCGATGGGAACGACGTAGACACCGTCGTCACGGCGGTATGCCAACTCTCCGATGCCGACCAGGACCATCAGGAAGGATGGGTTCTTCATCTTGGTGGGGTCGATCTTATCACGCAATTTAATTAAGGTCTCGGCGCCATCATTAATGAGGCCTTCGCCGCCAATCTTGATTTCGATGAGGCCATAGCTCCCGTCACGCAGATGGACGATGGCGTCGCATTCGAGTCCTTCTGAATCGCGATAGTGGAATACCTCCCCCATCAGGGCGGATGCATAGGTACGCAGGTCCCGCACGGCCAGTCCCTCAAAATGGAGGCCGAAGGTATTGAAGTCAGAGAGCAGGTCTCCGGGACCGATGCCCAGACTGGCGGTTCCGATGGACGGATCGCAGTAGTAGCGCGTGTTGGTCGTGCGGATGGCCGTCTTGGAGCGAAGGTTCGGGTTCCAGGCCTTGGATTCTTCTATCACGAACAGTTTGCGCAGGGCTTCGATGTAGGCCGACACTGTTTCGGCATCCATTCCCTTTGGTTCGTTGGCCTGCATATCGGCCGCGATAGTTTCATAGGGAGCCTGCGAGGCGATGTTTCGCGCATAGGAGCGCATCAGTTGGCGTACACGCTCGGGATTGCGGCGGATTTTATCTACAACGCGGTTCATGTCCTTCTTGGCTACGGAGTCCACGTAATCGAACGCCTAGTCCAAAGCGATATCTCTATCCAGGTCAAGCGATCCCGGCCAGCCTCCCCTGCAGAGGACAAAGGCGAGGTCCTCCCTGGACAATTCGCTCTTCGCGTAAATCTTTTCCGGAGAGTTGAAAAGATCCTTAAGGC
>CAJOOX010000010.1 GCA_905236195.1 uncultured Bacteroidales bacterium | reverse complement strand
CGACCGATATCATGGGCTACGACGACCTTTCGGCAGGAGCACTCCGGCCCTGGGGCGGTACCGACAGCTATTACGAACAGCCCAGGATGATGTCATTCCTCGCCAAACTGAGCTATTCTTTCGATTCGCGCTACAATGTGGGTTTCTCGATGCGTAACGACGGTTCCTCTAAGTTCGGCGATAATCACAAGTGGGGATTTTTCCCCGCAGTCTCCGCTTCATGGAATGTTATCCGGGAGGCGTTCATGAAGGATCAGAAGTTCTTCAGCGACCTCAAAATCAACGCAGGCTTCGGAGTCGCCGGCAACCAGGGTGCCATCGACAGCTATACCACGCTCGCCCTGGTTGAACCGAACGGTTTCGTACCCGCCGGCAACAACAACCTCGTGTCGTTCAGCAATCTGAAGAATGTAAATCCAGATCTCAAATGGGAGGTTTCCAAGACGCTCAACTGGGGACTTGATGCCGGGATGTTCAACGGACGGCTCCTTTTTGCGGCCAACTGGTATCACACCTGGGTCAGCGATATGCTCTATGCCTATTCTGTCAGCATTCCCCCCTTCACCAGCTCCACCGTGGTGGCCAACCTCGGTTCGATGCGTAAGTACGGTTTGGAAATCAGTGTCGGAGGAACCCCCTTAGCCACCCGCGACATGTCGCTCACCATCAATTCGAACCTGACATTTCAGAACAATGAACTCGTCTCCCTGAGCGGCTATTTCAACGGGGAGTATCTTTCAGTGCCCGGCTCCAGCGGTGTCACCATGATGAACGGCGCGGGATTCCACGGCGGAGACAATAATGTCACTTCGCTCGTTGTGGGACAGCCCCTGGGTGTGTTTAAGATGAAGCATTGCGACGGCTTCTTCTACAATTCTTACACGGGTGGCTATGAGTACAACACCGTAGGCAGCAGTGAGGTGCGGGGCCAGGCAGTTCCCAAGGTATTGCTGGGTACGAATTTCTCGTTCCGCTACAAGGATTTTGATGTCAATATGCAGGTGAACGGAGCTTTCGGACATAAGATATTCAATGGAACGGGGCTCACCTATATGGATGTGACAGCCTTCCCGCTCTACAACATCTTCCCCGAGGCTCCTGAACGGAATATCAGAGACCAGGTAGTGAGCGACTACTGGCTCGAGTCCGGAGACTATGTCAATATCGACTACATCACGGTAGGGTGGAGGGTGCCGCTCCAACAGAACCGCTATGTGCAGAATATGCGTCTGTCGCTAACGATGCACAACGTAGCCACCTTCACCGGATACAGCGGTCTGACCCCGATTATCAACTCGTCATCGCTCAACAGCACGCTTGGACTCGATGACAAACAGACGGTTCCAGTCTATCACACCTATACGCTCGGTCTGAGTCTCACCTTTTGAAACATTCCGGAATATGACAAGAATGAATAAATACCTGGCGGCTTTCGCAGCAGTCTCTCTGACGTCTGTCCTTACAGCCTGTAGCAGTTTCCTTGATGAAAACCCCCGCGGACAGCTCACCGAGGACGAGGCCTATGCCACCAAACAGGATATACTGAACAACGGAGTTCTGTCAATCTATAATTATATAGGAGGGCACAGTGATTCCCAGGGACTCCAGGGAACAGGGCGTGGAGTCTTCGACTTTAATTCGCTCACTACCGACGAGGCCATAGCCCCCACCAGATCCTCGGACTGGTATGACGGCGGATTTTGGGAAACCCTCTTCACCCACAATTGGACCCCGGGAACGGCCTCGATGAAGGACATGTGGGACTATCTGTATAAGGTCGTGATGATGACCGACAAGTTCATCGCCATGATTGAGGAACGCGATGACTATCCATCCGACCTGGATCTGGTTTCCTATCGCGCAGAATTACGTGCCGTCAGAGCTATGTACTATTTCTACATTATGGACCTGTTCGGCAACGTCCCCATTGTAACTACAGACGCTATTCTTACCGAAGATATCGTTCAGTCCAAGCGGAGTGAGGTCTTCCGCTTCTGTGTCTCCGAGCTACAGGAGGCTCTGCCCCGGCTCCTCAAAGACAAGAGCAATTTGCTGGGGGAAAGTTATGGACGTGTGACTCAGCCGGTCGCTCTCTTCCTGCTGGTCAAACTCATGATCAATGCTGAGGTCTATGCCGACGACGATTGGACCGATGGTGTAGGTGTTGACGGCCGCTCTGTCACCTTCAATATCGACGGCAAGACGATGAATGCATGGGATGCCTGTGAATATTATTGCGACCTTTTGGATTACTATGACTATAAGCTGGAGGATCAGTTCGACGCCAATTTCCGTGTCACCAATGAGTATTCCGCCGAGAATATCTTCACCATTCCGATGAATCCTGTGCTCTACAGCAACTGGTTCATCTATCTGTTCCGCTCACGCCACAGTTGCCATGGGGCGGCCCTCGGCGGCTCTTCCGAAAACGGAATGAGCGCCACAATCGAACTCGTCAAGGCGTACCGATATGGTCAGCCGGACGAGGATCCCCGCTTCAGATTCACTTTCTATGCCGACACAGTTTGGGAGAATTACAAACGTGTGCTTCTTGACGACGGGACCACTCCGCTGGTCTATTATCCGTTCGATGTGGCTCAGGATGTTACGGCTACAGAGCACGAAAAGACCGCAGGTGCACGTTTTCACAAGTATGACCCCGATCCCGATGCAAATGCCGACGGACGTGCCTGCAACAACGATATCGTCCTTTTCAGGTATGCCGATATCCTCCTGATGAAGGCTGAGTCTCAGGTGCGTAACGGTAAGGACGGTTCAGATGCCCTCAATGCCGTTCGGGCCCGTGTCGGTCTTTCCGCAGTGGAAGCCACCCTCGACAATATTCTAGCCGAACGCTATCTGGAACTCGCTTGGGAAGGATGGCGACGCAACGACATGATTCGTTTCGGAATCTTCGGCCGTGAATATTCCGACCACGTGCCTTCCGAAGCAGACCTCTCCGGCGCCTCCGTTGTCTTTCCCATTCCTGGAGACCTCATGACCATGCATCCCAACTGGAAGCAGAATCCGGGGTACTGATATAGTTGATAGTTTCACCCCGTAAAGGGGATTCGGCGAACAGAGCCCTGAGGATAGTTCAGAGTCTGTTTAAGGAGTTTAAGAGTTTAAGGATAGTAGAAGTTATGTTCAAGAGAATATATATCTTTTTTTTACTGCTGCAGACGGTTGTCTCGGCCGTAGCTAACGACGGCGTGTTTTTCGTCAACGGCAATCACCTCGTTCCCGTCCAGGAGACCGATATCCGTCTCGACAGGGAAATCCTTACTATTACCTTAGGCGATGACGGATATGCTGACGTTGACGTGTATTACGAACTCGTGAACCAGAGGGAGCCCAAAAAAGTCACGATGGGATTTGAGGCAGCAGCACCCTACAACGACTGGGAAGCGTCCTTCAGTCACGAAGGCATACATCCCTACATTGCAGATTTCAGCGTTGTCATGAACGGAGATACCCTCGCCTGGAGCAATGGTGTTGTCCGTTCCGTATGGCAGGAGAGTTCCGATTTCCATCCCCTTGATCTTGAAGTGTGGCGACATGCTTCCGAGGACAGCACTCTTGAAGATTATGCCTCAGACGTGCTTTTCAATCGTGGACTGGACAGTTCTACCTGTTTTGCCTATGCTTATTATTTTGAAGCACAATTCCTGTCTGGACGCAACATCATACACCATACCTACAGCTACCGAATGTCCTATGGTGTGGGACGAACCTTCGAGGTGCCCTATTGGCTGAGACCCGCAGCGCGATGGGCCGGAGGCGTTATCGGTGACTTCACTCTCAGAATATGCGCCCCGGCTACCGCCAAACATTTCGCCCTGCCCGACAGCGTGTTCCGAGGCTCCGATTTTGTGATTCGGGAAGGGTGGGGCAAGACCAGGCGCAGCCGTTATTACAATGATATCTATATTGAGATAGCCTTACGTAACGGAACCGCCGAATGGCATGCAGCGAACTACAGACCAGCGGCCGATTTCACACTCACCTCAGCCGATCTCATCAGTCGGCACAGTAGCGAAATGCCTCCCGTCGGCACATTCTACGACCGCAGCGACAATTATATGCCCAACCCAGATATCGGTTCATATTCTGAGTGGCAGAAACGTATCATGCGGAACCTACCCTATGCCAGCCGGGGTTATGTATTTACAAATCGCAAACTGCGCAATTATTTCCAGCGTCTGTGGTGGTATATGCCCGATGGGCAGGCAAGGCCGTCGATGTCAGAGTTTACGCCACGAGAAAAACGGCTCATCCAAGAATTTAAATGATTTGCAGCATGCTGTAGTATTATAGGGATGTTCTAAAGGGATGTTCATTTTCATGTTCGTTTTCTCGCCAAGGCATAGCCGATGCAAGCATCGCTCTGCTCTTTTGGCTTAACGAAAACGTTCATT
>CAJOOX010000009.1 GCA_905236195.1 uncultured Bacteroidales bacterium | reverse complement strand
GTTCTTCACACCTTCCTTGGGCTGACCGTTATTGGTGACATAGCGCAGGATATACTGATAGGCAACGTTGGCGGCATCCGTTTCGGAAAGGTCGATGGCCTTGCTGACCAGATAGGCATCGCTGGCAGTGGTCGTCTTGGTGCTGTTGTCATAGCCGGTAGCTGTGGCTGTGCTGTAGTTGATGACCCAAGGCGTACCCTTGATGGTAACTGCTGTAAATGTACCGAACGAAGACTCAAAGCTTTCGCTGATGTAGGTGTTTTCGTCGAGAGGCTGGTCGGGATTAACCGGATTATCCTCGCCGCTGTCGCCTGTGCCCTGAGAAACAATGAAATTCTTCACTTCCCAGGTACCTGCCTTCTCGGTGGTAGCCTTGTAGCGGAGGGCGATGCGGAGGTTGGTGGTATTGAGGAATTCAGCAGGGATGGCGAGTTTGCCGGAAGCATACCAAGTGTTCCAGTCGCTGCCGGAAACCGGAGAGAAGGAGAGTGGTGTCCAGTTGGCATTGTTCACATCGGAAGCCACACCGGTGAAGTTGTTGGAAACCAGCACCTGATGGTTCTCCTTCATGGTGGAGGTCAGCGCATAACGCAGAATATAGTCAAACGAAACGTAGGCTTCTTCAACACCTGCCGCATCGATGGCGGGCGTGATGAGCCAGGATTCCGCGTCATTGTTGGTAGAGTTGACATAGGCCGTTACCTGGGCACAGGAATAACTGTTGATCCAAGCGTAGTCACCCACCGACTGAACGGTCTGGAAGTCACCCAACGACGTGCTGAAAGTCTCGCTGAGCAGTACATCGCTCGGAGTTGTCTCCAGATTAATCTCATAAGGAGCGGGAACGTCCTCACAGCCCGCAAACGTCAGGGCGCCAGCAAGGGCGATCAATGAAAATTTGGAATTGAAAAGTTTCATATATTGTGTATTTTTTTATTTTTAGTGAATATGGAGGTCGTTCTCGTCGCGCATCAGGATTTGCCATTCGCCGCCGTAGCAGGTCAGGATGCCTGTAATGGTGACGGTTCCCTTGGGAATCACCCGGGTGGCGAATTCACTTGATGTGGAGTTGCGTACTATGATATTTGTGGCGAGGGTCACGAGCGTGCGGTTCACGCCGTAGCCTGCGTCCTTCAGGTCATCGGGAGCCCAAGTGGCCTCGCCGTTGGCTTCGGCGATAAAGCCGGTGATGGAGGCAAGACGGGGGAAGGACAGGTAGGTCATGTTCTTCGAGTCGGCCAGCCAGGATGCGGAGGGTACAAAGGGCGTAAGCTCTGCAGCGGTAGTGTCAGGTTCTCCCACGAGTTCAATGTTGGTGGCGCACTGCTGGGCAAGCATGGGACCCAGACGGAGATTGCCGGCCGACGTGTAGTAGGGCTCGCCCACACGGGGAACATAACTGTAGTTGCCGATGTAGAGATCCTTGCAGTTGACCTTGATGCGCTGTCCCAACTGGAGGTAGGGGAAGGCTTTCATGTTCTTGACAGGGATGCAGAATCCGTCCTCGCCGTCCATGATGAAGGTGGTCTGATAGAGGTTCTCGGCATAGTCGTTGGCCACAACCACACCTTCGAAGATGACGTCTTCGGTCACCTTGCGGAATGTATTGTTGTTGGAGAATACCGACGAGTAGGTCTGCTTGACCCCGGCTATGGTGGTATTGGTTTCGCCCACATAAACGGCGGTGGCATTCAGCCCTTCGGCCGTATCGACGATGTGGATGGTGTCGTCCTGCATGCAGCCCGTGAGGGGGAGCAGCGCAGCCACAGCTGCCGTATAGAGAAGTTTGGTTACATTGATAGCTTTCATAGACGGGACGTTTTAGAATTTGTAGTTGACATTGAGGAAAGCGTTGAACTCGTAGGCATAGAAATACTTCGAGTTGCGGGAGAATTTGTAGGTGCGTGCCTGTCCCGTGTTGTAATTGTCGTCACGGCTCTGCTCATAACCGCCGGTGCGGAGGTTCTGGTTGTTGGTCACGTTTTGGAGCGAGAGGTTGATACTCATCTGTCCCTTCTTGAAATAGATGAGTTTGCCCACGCTGAGGTCGAGCATGAATCCGCCCTTGAATTTTTCCTGGTCGGCGGTATAGCTCTTCACGATGTTGCCCTCCTTGTCGAAAAGGACGCCGCCGTTCTCGTTCAGTTCGTCGGCAGTGACATCATAGACAAGCTTGCCTTCTGTATTGACGGAAGTGGAGGTGTAGTTCTCAATCACATTGGAGAGCCGGCGGTAGGGCGAGTAGCCGATATATACGCGGTCATAGTAGTTGAGGTTGGCCTCGAAGAACCAGCGGCGGATGCTGTATTCCACACCGAACGAAAGGGCCGTCAGGGGCGTGCCGTCCTCGTGGATGCCGTCGGCAATCACGCGCAGCGGCATGGAAGCACCCGTCACGGGGTTCTTCCACTGGTTGATGGATTTGATGGTCTTGGCATCCATGCCTTCGTAGCTGACCTGAGCGTAGGGGTTGTTGGTGTATTCAGCTTCGCCCACGGAAGCGAGCACGTTGAAGGAGAGGCTGGAGGTGAGCTTGTACTTCAAAGCGCCCTCGAAGCCGTAGTGCCGTTTTTCAATCGAGTTCATGGCCAGATAGGTGAACCGTTCTTCCTGGTCGTTGTAGAATGCGGTCTGTTCCACGCCGTCCTTGAACTGGGTGTAGTAGCCGCCAATCTTACCGGACAGGTCTCCGAAACGGAAGCGGTAGGATACCTCGCCGTTGAGAATCTTCTGTACCTTGAGGTTGTCGACGAAGTTGTTCTGCATGCGTGCGGCCACGAAAGCGTTCCAGGCGAGGGGAGCCTGAGCTTCCCAGCCGGCACCGATCATAAAGCGGTTGTGGGCATTGAGCATCCATTCGAGGCTGACCTTACCGCCGCCGCCCAGGAACTTGGCCGTTCCGGACGAACCGAGACTGTTTTCGGGAGCGCGTCCGTTCTGCATGCCGCCTTTGCGTTCGATGGTCGTGCCGTCGATGTGTCCGGCAACATTGACCTGCAGCGAACTGGGATGCCACTGATATTGGGCCCAGCCCGTTGCCTTGTTCACATTGATGTCATAGTCGTAGCCGAATCGGTCGCCCTCTTTGATTTGTCGGTTGGGATGCAGCAGGTCGTTTTGGGCCATCTGGCTTCCCGTGCCGTAGTCGCGGGCGGCGAACTTGTCGAGGTCGGTGTAGGTCTGTGCGCCCAGCAGGTCGTCCATCGTTTTGTAGTAATGGGTCTTGGAGAGGCTGGCGTTGATGCCGACACCGATTTTGTTGGTGGCATTGATATTCTTGATGTAGTCGGTGGCAAAGCTCAGCGCCTGCTGGTTGCTGTGACGGCGCTCAACGTAATATTCGGCTTCGCGACCTTCCTTGTTGGCCACCGAGTTCTCATAGTAGAGGTTGTCCCACTGAATCTGGCGGTTGGCCTTGTCGGCCTTCCAGTAATCGACCAGGGTGTTGTACTGTTCAAGGAAATAGCCGTGTTCGCCCAGCCAGTCGCCGTTGTTCTGGTTCTCGTCCCAGACGTTGAAACTCGAAGAGGGGAATTTCTTGTAGTAGTCGGGACGGGGATCCATGGCGGCATTGCCCCAGCCGAGCGCCGAGGTGCTGTAAGCCGAATAACGGTAGGAGAGGGCCGTGTTGAGTTTGGAACTGTAGTCGATGTCCCAGTCCCAGTTGAGGATAACTGTGGGCTCGAAGTTGTGGACTACGCGGGCGTTGCGCTTCTTGC
The DNA here is from genome assembly GCA_905236195.1 of uncultured Bacteroidales bacterium. Taxonomy (GTDB): domain Bacteria; phylum Bacteroidota; class Bacteroidia; order Bacteroidales; family UBA3663; genus Liminaster. Next base: position 23,113 of record CAJOOX010000009.1, on the reverse strand, counting down.
CGTTCTGATAACCCCAGTTGGGATTATAGTAGCGGTCGTTGGCCAGCCAGTAGGCTTCCTCGGTCGAGGCACCCTGCTGGGCGCGTTCGGTCGGAGTGCCGAAAGTCACGATGTTAATGGAGTGGCTGTCGTTGATGCGTTTCTGTGCGGAGAAGAGGTAGGAGAACGAGTTGTAGAACGTTCCCTCAACTACGCCCTCGTCGGCCCAGCGGTAGCCGATCTGTCCGGCAAAGGCCCAGCCGCTCTTCAGCCAGCCTGTACCGAACGAGAACATCGCACGGGCTTTGTAGTTGCGGTTACAGCCCGAGAGGGTAACCTTGCCGCCCTGGGCATAGGACGAAGCACGGAGGTTGGTGTTCTCGCCGCCGCCTACCGAAGTCACACCGAAGTTGTTGTTCTCGAACATGGTGACGCCTTCCTTGTTGCGGGTCACATCGTTCAGACCGCCAATCATGGCATACGAGAACGAGCCGCGCACCATGTCGTTCATCAGAATACCGTTCAGGTAGTTCTGCTGATAGAAATTGTCGTAGCCGCGAATCTTGAAACGCATGGCCGAGAAACGGTAGCCCACTTCCGAGAAGAAGAGGTCGTTGTTGCTCGACGAGATGCTGGACACAATCTGGGAGGCATCGGCATCTTCGTCCAACTGCGATTCCGTGAACGAGAAATCCGACATCTCGTCGATAGCCTGTTTCTCAGCCACCGAAAGGGTGTCGCTTTCCTGCGCTGTTGCTGTCAGCATCACGCTGCCTAGCATTGCCAATAGAATTTTTTTATAACGCATTGTGTACTAATATTGATTTTTTAATGGTGCAAATATACGCAAAATAATCCATTCTGCCAAAAATAGAATGTTAAATATGCTCTTTTGTCACGTATTTTTTATAGTAGGTTATCAGAAGTGTCGTTGCCGGGAGGGCAATAATCAGTCCCACAAAGCCCAGCAGGCTGCCCCAGATGGAGAGCGAGAGCAGCAGAAGCGCCGGGTTGAGATTCATGGCGCGACCCATGATGCGGGGCGTCAGAATCAAATCCTGAATCACCTGGACTACAACGAAGACGGCCAAGGCTCCCAGGGCAATCATCCAGAAACTTTCTCCAGTGTTGGCGGCCTTGAGGGCGGCCAGGGCCAACGTCGGGATGATGGCGATGGTCTGCAGGTAGGGAACGAGATTCAGAATGCCGATAAAGATGCCCAAACCGATGGCCATCGGAAAGTCGATGATGGAAAAGCCGATGGCAAAGAGGATACCCACGCAGAAGGCGATGAATCCCTGTCCGCGAATATAAGCGTTGAGATTCCGGGTCATTTCGTCCAGCAGTTCCTGCCAGAAAGGCCGGCTCTTGAGCGGGAAAATCTTGATGAAGTTGTCGGTCATCCATTCGTAGTCGAGCAGGATGAAGAACATGTAAAGCAGGGCAATGGCGCCGGCTACAATGCTCACGACGATGTCGATGGTTTTGCCCACCACGGAGAACGTTCCGGAGAAGAATGTGCTCAGAATGTCGCTGAAACTGCTGCTTTCGGCCATCTTCTTCAGGTTGCCGTTATCGATGTTCTGTTGCCACAGTTCCTTGATCTGGCCGATGATGAAGGTCCCGTCGGGATTCTCGGTGAAGTACTTGTGGAGCAGATTGCTGAGGTTTACGAACTGTTCGACCATCGGCGGGAAGATGAACCATCCTACGCCATAGAGGGCGCCGCCGACAAGAAGCAGTGCCGTCAGGATGCTGACCACGCGGTTGCGGAGCCTGCATTTGTACTGGAGGAATTTCACCAGCGGATAGAGCAGGTAGGCGAAAAGCCATGCCACCGTGAAGGGCAGGAGGACAGGGGTGAGGTAGTCGATGAGCAGAAACGCGGCGACGGCAATGGCAACGGCAATCAAGCCGCGAACAAACCGGTCGAACGTTATCTCTTTCATTTCAGCATGATTAGGCGACCGTCCTCAATGACATATCCCCGGTAGTCGGTGCCTACGGGCTGACCATAGAGATTGTAGCGGGGCGATTGTCTCAGTTTGTCACCACTCACGACGGTCTCGATGCCGGAGCCGGCATTGATGGCCGTGACGGAGCAGCCCCAGAAGGCTGAGGGGGCCTGTTCCTCAACCGTTCCGTTCTTGCGGATGAGTTTCACTTTCTTGATGGTCACTTCATAGGGAGTCTTGAATGCCTGAAGGGTCACTCTCGTGACGGTGCCATTTGCCAGTGTCGAAGACGAGAATGCCATGGTGCGTGTGGCTCCGTCCTGGGAGTTGTACTGCTCTTTGCCGTTCGAGGCATAGGCCTTGATCTGCAAATCTTCCTTGGGGTAGCTTTTGTCCAGTTCCACAACAATGGTGCTGTAGGTGGATAGGGGGGCGGATCCCTGGAAGACGTTGCATTCTGCCCATTCGGATGTATAGTCCACACGGTAGTTTACGGTAATGTCCGAGAGCGAGGGATATTCTCCCTGGAAATCGGTTCCGTGATATGCTTTCACGATGGTTTCGGCCAGATCCGGCTCATTGAATACCAGCAGGGCGCGGGTGGAGGCATCCGAAAGCCCCATCCAATAGAAAGCCGCAATGCCGTATTCCTTGGTCTTTTTGATATAGCTTTCGGCAAAACTCAGTAATGTGCTTTTGCGGGTCTGATAGTCGCTGCTCAGGCCTTCCGACCCCCACTCGCCGATGATGACGGGAATGCCTTTGTCGGTGAAATTCTTCTTGAGCTTGCCCAGCATGTTGTCAACCTGACTCAATGCTGAATTCAGTCCGTTGTCGAGCGAGGGATAGGAGTGAACCTCCACCATGATGTGGTCCTTTTCGCCGGTAGGGATGCTGAGACGGCTGAGGGGTTCCTCGAGATGGGTGTTCCAAGTGCCGCCTCCGTTGCAGGCGCCATAGGTGTTGACAATGAGGTTGCGTGAGGCATTGTTGCCGCCGGATTTGCGTACCACGTTAACGAAACTCTGGGCATAGCTGTTGATGGCGTTGTAGGCCGATGTGGCCAGCGTGGCATTATACCCGCCGGTAGCGTTGGACGACGCGTAGTTCCATGAGTTTCTTGTGTCGAGCATCTCGTTGTAGCTCTCGAACAGGAGCAGCGGGCCGTAATCCTTGAATTCGGCGGCAATCTGCTGCCACAGGTATTCGTACTTGTACTTGTACTTATTGTAGTTGTCCATGTCGGCCTTGATCCAGGAGATGAATTTGGGTGTGGCGCCGTCAAAGAAGTCCTCACCCGTGTCATGATGCACGTTGAGGATGCAGTAGAGGCCGTTGTCAACGACATAGTTGACCACCTCCTTCACACGGGCCATCCATTCTGCGTTCACGTTGCCGTCCTTGTCCATGTGGTTGTACCAGGTTACGGGTACACGGATGGCACCGAATCCGGCATTCTTCATCATCGTGATAAAGTCTGAGGTGGCATACACCTGGCCCCAGTATGTCTCGCTTTCCAACCCCTGGATGCCCCAATAGGATGCGCTTGTGGGGTAATAAGCGGATCCGGCATTGGCTTCGAGCGTGTTGCCCAGGTTCCAACCCACACCCATATGTGTGACGGCTTCTTGGGCCGTTTCAAAAGTCTGGGCTTTGACAGAGAATGTCATTCCGGCCAATGTGCCGGCAATCAAAAGAAGTTTATGTTGCATAGTTTGCGAAAAAATTAGTATTTATTATTTTATAATAATCGTGGCTGCAAAGATAGGGAAAGTTTTTGGGAAAAACAAATAAAACGGCAAAAAAATCATTTTTTGCGTAAAAGAATCGATAAAATTACAATAACACCGAGTCCCATGGGGTAGTAAAGGTGCCTGATGATGTCTGACGGACTCACCGTCAGACCGATTGCCTCGCCGGCAAGTCCGGCAGCGATGAGCACTTGTGCGCCATAGGGGAGAAGCCCCTGTATCGAACAGGATGCGGTGTCAAGGATGGAGGCCATGCGGCGGGGGTCAAGATTGAATTTGCGTGAGATGTTGTGGGCAATGGGACCTGCGGTAATCAGCGTTACCGTATTGTTGGCTGTACATATGTCAATAAGGGCCACCAGTCCTGCAACCGACAGTTCGGCACCTCGGGCCGAGGAGATGCGTCGTGTGAGCAGGTAGATGATGTAGTCGATGCCTCCGTTTGACTTGATCATGGCCAGCATGCCGGCAGCCAGCAGGGTGACGATAATCAGTTCGCTCATGCCCATCATACCCGATGAGAGAGATGCGGCCCAGCCCCACAGGTCGTAGCTACTGTCCCAAACGCCCACAATGCCCGTAAGAGCCACTCCGATGAGGAGAACAACGGTCACATTCATGCCCAGGACAGCTAGCACGATGACTGTCACATAAGGAAGCACTTTCCACCATTCCACCGTCGGGATGTTCTGAGGGGCAGTCAGGTCCCTTCCTATAAAATAATAGAGAATAACCACGGCTATCGCTACGGGAAGCACCAGCCGGAAGTTTGTGCGGAATTTGTCACTCATCCGGCAGCCCTGTGTCTGGGTTGCGATAATGGTGGTGTCGCTGATGAATGAAAGGTTGTCGCCAAAGAAAGCGCCGCCCACAACAATGGCGCACATCAGCGGCAGGTCGGTTCCGGTCTGTTGGGCAATACCTACAGCCACGGGTGTCAATGCGGCAATGGTGCCGCATGATGTGCCGATTGCCAGAGAGATGAAACACGATGCCAGAAAGACGGAGGGAAGGAGCAGGGAGGCCGGCAGGGCCGACAGGGTGAGACTTACGGTGGCATCGACTGCTCCCATCGCACGGGCCGAACCCGCAAAGGCTCCGGCCAGGATGAAGATCCAAAGCATCAGCATCATCTGGGTTGACCCGGCACCCTTGGAGAAAGTCTCGATCCTGTCGGCCAGACTGCCTGGAGAGATAGCAATGGCATAGACTGCCGAAACGAGAAAGGCCACCGAGATGGGTACCTTGTAGAAATCACCCGCAATCAGACTGGTCGCCAGATAGAGGACCAGAAAGAGCAGAAGGGGAGAGAGAGAAAACCATTTGCGTTTCATAGCGCAAAGATAGCTTTTTCTCGCCGAAAAGTGCATATTTACGCTTAAAAAATACCCTGAATTACACAAAAAAGGAAAAATTGTACTGACTTTTTTTACTTTTCAGGCCAAAAAATTGGTTGTTTCATTTCTTTTCACTATCTTCGCCCAAAGTTAAGTTGTTCAAAACTCATAAAATTTACAGATTGAGTATGATAAGAAAAATCCTTATTGCCAATCGTGGCGAGATAGCTATCCGCGTAATGCGCGCATGCTATGAGATGGGTATCCGTTCGGTGGCCGTCTTCTCGGAAGCCGACCGAACCTCCCGCCACGTGTTGTATGCCAATGAAGCAGAATGCATCGGCGGTGCAGCTTCAAGTGAGAGTTATCTGAATATCGACAAAATTATCGATGTTGCCAAGCGTCACAAAGTGGATGCCATCCATCCCGGCTACGGTTTCCTGTCGGAGAATGCCGACTTCGCACGCCGGGTGCAGGCAGAGGGAATCATTTGGATTGGTCCCGATCCCAAGACGATGGAGGATATGGGCGACAAAATCAAGGCCCGTATCAACATGATTAATGCTGGAGTGCCCGTAGTGCCCGGAACGCAGGAGCAGCTGCAGAGCGCCGAGGAATGTTTGCGCGAATGTGCCCGCATTGGCTATCCCGTCATGGTGAAAGCATCCATGGGCGGCGGCGGCAAGGGCATGCGTCTCATCCACAGCGAGAAGGAAGCTGTCGAGATGTACAATGCCGCCAAGATGGAAGCCAAATCGTCCTTTGCCGACGATACCGTCTATCTCGAGAAATTCGTCGAGGGGCCCCACCATATCGAGTTCCAGATTCTGGGCGACAACTTCGGAAATGTGATTCATCTCTGCGACCGCGAATGTTCCGTACAGCGCCGTCACCAGAAAGTCGTAGAGGAAAGCCCATCGCCGTTCCTCGATCCTGAGTTGCGTGCCCGGATGGGTGCTGCCGCCGTGGCTGCTGCCAAGGCCGTCGGCTACAAGGGCGCCGGTACGATTGAGTTCCTCGTCGACTGTCACAAGAACTTCTATTTCCTCGAGATGAACACGCGTCTGCAGGTTGAGCATCCCATCACTGAGGAAGTGATTGGTATCGACCTCGTCAAGCAGCAGATTCTCGTGGCCGACAACCAGCCGCTCTCAATCCGGCAGGAAGACGTGAAGCAACGCGGTCATGCCATAGAGTGCCGTATCTGCGCCGAGGATACAGAGAATAATTTCCGCCCGGCTCCCGGTGTTATCCAGCAGCTCACCGAGCCCCACGGCATAGGTGTGCGTATCGACTCCGGCGTTTATCAGGGCTACGAGATTCCGATGTATTACGATCCCATGATCGGTAAGCTCATCGTATGGGCCACCACCCGCGAATATGCCATCGAGCGTATGCGACGCGTGCTCTACGAATACAAGGTCACAGGTCTTGTGACCAACATCCGCTACCTGCGCCGTATCATTGACGTGCCTGCATTCAAGGAAGGCAAATACGACACCTCGTTCATTGAACGCTACGCCGAACGTCTGCGTCCGCGTCCCGGTTTCAAGAACGACTCCGAGGATATGTCCATCATTGCAGCATATATCGATTACCTCATGAACTTTGAGGAGAATGTCGATCCCTCTCTCAACGAACAGAACTCCACGGTTTTGAACCGTTGGAGAAGTTTCGGCCTGCAGAAGGGTGTATTGAGAATCTGATAATTTCACCATTGGACAATCGTCTTAATTGGACTATTGGACAATTGACCCAAGCGAACGAAAATAGTCAAATAGTGAAATAGTCAAATAGTAAAATAGCCAAATCATATATGGAAATACAAATAGGAAAACGTACTGCTGAGGTAAACCTGATCAGCAAGGACGGCGACAAGGTGAAAATAGATATCGACGGCAAGATTTACGATGTTGATATCGTGATGTTTGAGAACGGAACGTCCTCCATCCTTTACGAAGGCAACAGCTACCGTTCGGAGATGGTAAAGAGTGACAATGGCCGTCACTATCAGGTCAATATGAACTATTCGACCTACCAGATTGACATGCTCGACTCGCAGGCTAAATACATGCGTCTGCGCCGTCAGGGGCAGAGCGAGAAACAGGCTGACCGCATCAAGTCGCCCATGCCCTGCAAGATTGTCAAGGTGTATGTCAAACCCGGCGATGCCATCAAGGCCGGTGATCCCGTGGTGACCATCGAGGCTATGAAGATGCAGTCCAACCTCTCCGTGTCGGAAGACTGCGAAGTGGCCGCCGTTCTCGTCAATGAGGGCGATTCCGTCATGGTCGAACAGGATCTTGTAACCCTCAAATTGAATGCCAATCCCGAGGCGGACAAATAGAGAAATGGATAAATAGTGAAATAGTCAAATAGTAAAAATGTCAAATAAACTATGAATAAGTTGAATGTTCGCGAGCGCATTGATGTGCTGCTCGATAAAAATACCTTCGTTGAGGTAGATAAATATGTGAAGCATCACTGTACCAACTTCGGTATGGAAAACAAGCGCATTGCCGGCGACGGCGTGGTCTGCGGCTACGGTAAGATTGACGGACGTCTCGTCTTTGTCTATGGCTTCGACTTCGCGGTGCTGGGCGGCTCGCTCTCCTCGGCCAATGCCCAGAAGATTGTCAAGGTTCAGGAGATGGCTCTCAAGGTAGGCGCTCCTATCATCGGACTCAATGATTCGGGTGGCGCCCGCATACAGGAGGGTATCGAATCCCTCACAGGCTTTGCCCACATCTTCCGCCGGAACGTGATGTCATCGGGTGTGATTCCTCAGATTTCTGCCATCATGGGGCCCTGTGCAGGCGGTTCGTGCTATTCACCCGCTCTCACCGACTTCATCCTCATGGTTCAGGACGAGAGTCAGATGTTCATCACCGGTCCCAATGTGGTGAAGCAGGTCACCAACGAAGAGTGTGACAAGGAGAGCCTCGGCGGAGCTTCCGTTCACGGATCGATTTCCGGTGTGGCCAACTTTGTATGCCAGAACGACGAGGAATGTCTCATGACCATCCGCGAACTGCTCGGCTTCCTGCCTTCCAACAATATGGAGGACGCTCCCATCAAGCCCGCCACCGACGAGTTGACGCGCATTTGTCACGAACTCGACAACGTGGTGCCCGCCGATCCCAACCAGAGCTACGACATCCGCAACATCATTGAGCCCATCTGCGACCAGCAGTATTTCTTCGAAATCCAACCCTCATGGGCCAAGAATATCGTCATCGGCTTCGGCCGCATGGCAGGCCGTACCGTCGGCTTCGTGGCCAACCAGCCTCAGGAGAAGTCGGGTGCTCTGGATATCGATGCCTCCGAGAAGGCTGCGCGCTTCATCCGTTTCTGCGACTGTTTCAATATCCCCATTGTTGCCATCGAGGATGTCACCGGCTTCCTTCCCGGCATTCAGCAGGAGCACAACGGCATCATTCGTCACGGAGCCAAGCTTGTTTATGCCTTTGCGGAGGCAACCGTTCCGAAGGTTACCCTCATCACTCGCAAGGCTTACGGCGGTGCATACATTGCTATGAACTCCAAGCAGCTCGGAGCCGACGTCAACTTGGCTTATCCCACCGCAGAGATTGCTGTCATGGGTGCAAAGGGCGCCGTTTCCATCCTCTATCGCAAGGAAACGCCCGAACAGCAGGCTGAACGCGTCAAGGAGTATGAGGAGAAGTTTGCCAATCCGACGATGGCTGCCGAACACGGCTTTATTGACGACATCATTGAGCCTGCCGACACCCGTCATGCGCTTATTCAGGCCCTTGAGATGTGCCGCAACAAGAACCAAAGCAATCCGCCTAAGAAACACGGTAATATACCTCTTTAAATTTTAAATAAATAGGCAATGAAGAAATTCCTTTATACTCTGTTGATGGCTACGGCGGTCTTCTCTTTGGCCGCCTGCCAGCAGCAGGAGAAGCCCAAGAAAGCGAAGTATGTGTTCTACTTCATCACCGACGGAACGGGTGTCAACACGATTCTGGGTCAGGAGATGATGCAGTACGAACTCGAGAACGGACCCGGCAAGTGGGGCCGCGTACCGCTTTGCGTCACGCAGTTCCCCGTCATCAGCGTTGCGTCCACCTACAGCCATTCCCATGGTGTTACCGATTCGGCATCATCCGGCACGGCTCTTGCCTGCGGTGTCAAGACCAGCAACGGAATGATAGGCGAGGGCCCCGATTCGTCGGCTGTCTATAGCATTGCAACCTGGGCTCACGAACTCGGCATACCTACAGCGGTCGGTACGTCGGTGTGCATCAATCACGCCACACCAGCATCATTCTATGCCCATGCGGATTCCCGCAAGCAGTACTACAAGATAGGGAGCCAGCTGGCCGAGGCCGGTTTCGACTTCTATGGCGGTTCTGATATCAACAAGGCCTGCGACTCCACGCTCACCTGTTATCAGATAGCAGAGAACGGGGGCTACACCATCGCACGCGGTGTCCTGGGCTATGATTCGCTCAAGTCCAAGGCAGACAAGATGCTGTTGCTCCAGCGTCAGGAAGAGAGCGATGTGGACGCCTTCTCGCTGCCCTACTATCTCGATGCCAAGCCCGGTCAGATGACGGTCATCGACATCCTCCGCGCCCAGATTGACTTCCTCTATAATTATAAAGGAGGCAAGGACAAGGGATTCTTCATCATGAACGAAATCGGAGCCAAGGTCGATTTCGGCTGTCACTCCAACGATGCGGCAGCTGCCTTCCGCGAGGTGGCTGTGCTTGATTCCTGCATCCGCGTGGCTTACGATTTCTACCTGCAGCATCCCGACGAGACGCTCATTCTCCTCACCGCCGACCATGAGACCGGCGGTCTGGTGTTGGCCAAGCGCAACAGCTACGTCCATAACCTCCAGATTCTCCAATATCAGACGGCTTCCAAGGACGAGGTGACCCGTCACTTCCAGGCCCTGCGTGCCCAGACTGGGAACAAGGTGACTTGGGAACAGGTGCAGGCCGTCCTGAAACAGGATTTCTCGTTCTGGGACAAGGTCGATCTCTCCGAGGATGAGGAAAAAGACCTTAAGGAACTTTACAGGAAGTCCTTTGTCGGAAAGATGCCCAATGAGAAGAATCTCTATTCTTCCAGCGAACCTATGGCCGCTGAGGCCGTGCGCATCATCAATGCCAAGGCCCACGTTTCCTGGTCCACAGGCGGACATTCTGCCGGTCTTGTGCCCTGCTATGTCTGCGGTGTCGGAGCCGAACAGTTCATGGGCCACAATGACAATGCCGAGATTCCCATCAAGATTGCCAGAATCGCGGGCTATAAATAAAATCTGCTGAAGTCAGGTCAATCAACCTGAATTCAAATGACACAACATCACAGTATAGGCGAGTGCGTGGCCACTACTCGCTTTTGGTCTTTCCCGGTGTCGGCAATGCCGATCATCGTCACTTTCGCCTATCTTTTTGCCAGGGGAGAAGTGCCTGGCGGGCTGTTGCCTTAGGGTATTCTGGCCCTTTCTCTGGTCGGTGTGGTTTTGCTGCATGCTGCGGGCAATCTCTTGAGCGACTGGTTCGACTATCGTACCGGGGTGGATAACCGCGAGGCATTCGCTGTGCCCAATCTGCTGTTCGTCATCGGTCCTGCCGAGGAACTTTTCTGGCGGGGATATGTGCAGCGGACCCTCTCGCGAGTGCTGACAGGAAAGAAGGCTGCCGACATCGCTTTCATCCTTACCGCGCTTGTATATGCGCTGGTGCACATCTGGTCGTTCAACTTCATGCTCGTAATGGCCGCATTGGTGGCAGGTGCCGCATGGGGTTTCTTCTACAGGCTCTGTCCCAAAGCCCTGCCCGCGCTGATTATCAGTCACGCTTTATGGGATGCTCTGGTTTTCGTCATTCTGCCCATCTGAGGAGGATGGCTTCCCCGTTTATTTCATAATACGGAAGGTGAAATCAGATAGATAAGAATTTGGGATAAGCCAAAAGAAAAATGCCCAGCATCACAGCGATGCGGGCATTTCTTTAGTTGCAGAATTGTGCATCAGCCGATGCCAACGGTGGTAGCCCAGTATGGCGATAACCACGTAGAGCGCGTAGAGGGAGCCCTTGAAGGGAATGTCTTTGTAGAAATAGAGACCGCTGGAGACAACATCGACAGCAATCCAGACGAGCCACTGTTCGAGGTATTTGCGCGCCAAGGCCCAGATGCCCACGAAACTGAGGGCTGTGGTGAAACTGTCGGCAATGGGAACGGTGGAGTCGGTGAAATGAGATAGGAAATACCATAACACAAACCAGATGGAGAGCGTTGCCAGAAGCCAGGGAAGGATATAGCGACTCTCGAAATGGGTGACGGGTAGTTCCTGCTGCGAATTTCCGGCTAAGGCGGCCTTGCGGGAGCGTCTTGTCCAGTTGATATAGCCGTAAACGGTCATCACGATGTAATAGACCTCCATTCCGCAGTCGGCATAGAGCCCCTTCTGGTAGTAGAGAGCGATGCCGAGGGCCTGCATGAGGAAGCCGACAAGCCACAGCCACACGCTCGCCTTGTATTCCAAAACGATGTAGGTGAGGCCGAGGGCTGTGGTGGTGATGTCAAGCCAATATGTCTGGAGAAATTCCATCAGAAGCGTATGGTGATGTTTCCCAATGCCGTGGTGCCGGACATAGGGAAGTACCAGGGCGAATTGTAGCGCTCCTGGGGATTGTCTGACCCTACGATGGCGGAGTAAACACCGCCGTTGGCTGCATAGTGCTTGTTGAAGAGGTTGTTGACATTGGCACCGAATGTGATGCTCTTGACAGCACGGCCGATGTTGAGGGTATAACCGAAATGAAGGTTGGTGGTGGAATAACCGTCAAGCATGCGATCCTTGGAACCTGTGTTGTCGAGATACTGATCGCCTACCCAGTTGGTGTGCCACTGGAAGGTGAAGTCGCGCCAGTTGAAATTGGCCATAACGTTAGCCGTCACATTGGGCGACATAGCAAGGTCACTGTTGTCGTAATGGACGGTGGTATACTCTATCCAATTCCAGGCGGCATCATACTTTTCGACAACTTCGTCAAAGTCCTTGATTTTGTTCTGAGAGAGGGCAAGGTTGCCAGCCAACTGCATCCAGGAAGTGACGTTCCAGGACCCCGTGAGCTCGATGCCGAGACGGTAGGAATCCTTGACATTGGTGGTCAGGGCCTCGCCTATGTCGGACACTTCTCCGGTGAGTACGAACTGGTTGTCATAGTCCATAAAGTAGAGGTTGGCACCCACGGCAAATGTCTCGTTTCGGAACTCGTAACCGGCCTCCCAGTCGAGCAGTTTTTCGGCCTTGGGAGCCGGATAGGAACCGTTGTCGGTGAAGTTGTTGCGGGAAGGTTCACGGTGGCTCATGGCGAACGACGCGTAGGCTGTCTGTCCGTCTTTCTTCCAGGTGAGACCGGCCTTGGGGTTGAAGAAATTATAGCGTTTGTGAACGTCGAGAATCTGATTGTTCAACCCGGTGGAGGAAGCATAGAACTTGTCGTTGATGCCGTCGGTGTTGTAGTTGATGTGTCGGTACTGCACATCGCCGAAAACGCTCCACTGGTTGCTGATGCGCCAGGTGGCTTTGGCAAAAACATTGGCGTCCAGCTTGCTTGCATCGGAGTCATAGTAGGTGTAGTCTCCGTTTTTCAACAGCTTGGCGCCTATGGCTTCCGCATAGACCAGACGGCCGAAATGGTTGGACTCGAATTGCTGAACAGCATATCCTGCGACCGCCTCGAGACGTTTGCCCGTGTAGTTGACATTGGCCATCACGCCGAAGAAATCCTGGTCGAGACCCTTTTTGCGGGTGAGATTGTCTGTCTTCACACCGTCAAAATCGGCTTTGTCAAGACCGAACTTCGATATCTTGCAGTCGGGCTTGTAGTTGTTATAGTAGCCGTAGCCGTGGGTGTAGTGGAAGGTGGTGTTGAGTTTCCACAGGTCGGAAAGATAGAATGTTCCCGACAGGATGTTGCGGTTCTGCCAGAAATGGTCGTAAGTATTGAACGGATAGCGGTGATAGGTGTCGGTTGCCTCATCATACCATTCGTTGAGTGAATTATACTTGTAGCGTCCGGCATCCCAGTCCGCTTTGGACAGGCCGTTCCAGGCCTGGTCGGTGGTCTCAAAATTGCCGAAGTTGCGGTAGCGGATCACGAAGTTCTCGTCCAGCCAGGTGAGTCCGGCGTAATAGGAACCAGAACGGGAACCCGTCTCGTGGATGTAGCCGTCGGAGTTGGTCTCTGTGTAACGGCCGTCAAAGATGAGATGATGCCAGAGGAGACCCGTCGAGAACGAACTGCCCAGAACATAAGTATTGTAGGAGCCATAAGAGCCGGAGACTTCAGCAGTAGGTACCAGAGAGGGAGCCTTGGAGGTCATAACGACCGATGCACCGAAGGCACCGTCACCATTGGTGGACGTACCCACGCCGCGCTGAACCTGGATGTTTCCGAGAGAGCCGGCATAGGAATTCATATTGGCCCAGAAGACACATTGGTCTTCGGGCGAGTTGAGCGGTACGCCGTCGAGGGTGATGTTGATACGGGAATCAACTGATCCGCGGATGCGCAGGTAACCCGTTCCGATGCCGAGTCCGTTGTCGAACGATGCGACAACCGAGGGCGTCTGCATCAGGAGCATGGGAATCTCCTGTCCGGTTTTGGAAAATTCAGAGAGTTCCTCGCGCGAGACGTTGGTAATCGCAAAGGGTGCATCCTTGGAAGCCTTCACGGCAGAGACGCTGACCTCATGCAGTTCTTCGATGCGGAGGGAGTCGTTGTTCTGGGCTGTAGCCAGAGCCGCCGATACGGCAAGGAGAGAAGTGGTAAGAGTTTTTTTCATTGTTTTGTATTTTGTTGTTAAAAAAAACCGCCCGTTCGGAAAGAACCGAGGGGCGTCACACAACATATCAACCAAAAACTCGTATCCCTTGGCAGCATTGCCTGCCCAGGTTCATCGGGTATGATCTCAGCCTTAACAATCAAGGAATTGGTTACGGCACCCCAAGTGGGCGATTTTTTTCGTAAATCGCGGTGCAAAGATATGTTTTTTTGCAGAAATACACAAATCTTTGGGCGAAAAATTTTGAAATTTCAGGAAAATAGACTATTTTTGCAGCCATATTCAATGTAGAATGAGCAAATTTGAAGATATTCAAGCACTAGTGGCTCCGGAACGGGCGGAATTCGAACGCCAGTTCAAGCAGAAACTCTCAACCCGTGTGCCGTTGGCAGATAATGTAATCCGTTACTTTTTGGATCGTCGCGGCAAGCAGTTGCGTCCCTTGCTGACCTTTTTGGCGGTACGGCTCCTGGACCGGGACTGGACCGATGCGACCATCAAGGGAGCCGTTGCTTTGGAACTGCTCCACAACGCGTCGCTTATCCACGATGATGTGGTTGACCAGAGTGAAGAACGGAGAGGAATGGCTTCCATCAACCATGTGTGGGACAACCGTGTTGCTGTGCTGATGGGAGATTTCTTCCTGTCCAAATGTCTCACGGCAAGTACCGAAACAGGATCGCTGGCAGTCTCGAACATACTGAGTGAGATGGTGACGAGATTGTGCGAAGGTGAATTGGAACAGATGAGTAACGTGCGGAGTCATACCATGACTGAGCATGGATACTTCAGCGTTATCTCGGGGAAGACGGCCTCTCTCTTTGCAGCCTGTCTCAAAGTCGGAGCCCTGACGGTCAACGCAACTCCAGACGAGATGGAGCGCATTTCGGTAGTGGGAGAAAAAATGGGACTTATTTTCCAGATTCGGGACGATATCTTCGACTATTTTCCAACAAATGCACAAGTGGGTAAGCCCACAGGCCATGACATTGCAGAAGGTAAGGTAACCTTACCATTGCTCTATGCGCTCAGGACTGCCTCGGCAGAGGAGTCTCGCAAGATGTATGCACTCTTGGATGTGCCGTCTCAGCTGATGCCCGAGAACGTAACCGCTCTGGTAGATTTTGCCAAATCGCTGGGTGGAATCGAGTATGCTCAGGCCAGGATGAAACAGATAGGTCACGAGGCACGACAGGTGCTGAACACATTCCCCGACAACAAAGGCAGGGCTGCGATTGCAGCCCTGATAGACTTCTTTATTGAGCGGGACAAATAGCGGGATTTACAAGGCCGGGAACTGCATTGTGGAACAATGGAGCGACCCGTGTTGACGAACCAGAATCTGACAGTCAATCGGAATTATTTTACGATCGGGAAACGCGGTTTGGAGTTGTCGGGCCGCCTCCCGGTCGTTTTCGGTCTGTCCGTAGGTAGGCAGGAGAACCGCGCCGTTGATGACGAGATAGTTGGCATAGGTTGCGGGCAGACGCTCGCCATCGTCATACATCGGAGCCGCCATCGGGAGGGGGAGAAGACGATAGGGACGTCCGTCTGCTGTGCGGAAAGCCTGCAGCTCCTGTTCCATCGCCTTGAGGTCTTCGTAATGTGTATCGGCGGCGTTGTCACACCTTATATATAATATGGTGTCATCAGGACAGAGACGGGCCAGTGTGTCGATATGTCCGTCGGTATCGTCACCTTCCAGATGTCCGTGGTCAAGCCAGAGAACCCGCAGCGCTCCCAAAGCCTGACGGAGCATGTCATCGGCCTCTTTTTTTGAGCGGAATCCGTTGCGGTTCGGAGCGAAGAGACAACTTGTGGTGGTGAGAATGGTTCCGCAACCGTCACTTTCTACACTGCCGCCT
This sequence comes from uncultured Bacteroidales bacterium, assembly GCA_905236195.1. Lineage (GTDB taxonomy): Bacteria > Bacteroidota > Bacteroidia > Bacteroidales > UBA3663 > Liminaster. Next base: position 7,391 of record CAJOOX010000009.1, on the reverse strand, counting down.
TCAAGGACGATGTTGAGGCGATCGGTGTAGGCCGGGTTGACTGTTGGAGCTTGATAGAAGGTTCGGAGCATCTCGGGGAAGATGCGGGCATTGATGCGATTATCGTGACAGGCCGCGAACTTCATTCCCCAGCCATTGAACTGAAAGTCGCAGAAACTGCCGTCCGAGAGGGTCAGAAATCCAGTGTCCCGTGTCCAGGTATCGTTAGTAGGACATGCGATATAATGCACACCGCTGATGTCTCCGAGACGCAGGCGTACAGCCTCGGGTTCGGGAGAGACAATGAGGACGTCCTCAAAGGCGGCAATGGTACGTACGATGGATTCAAAACAGCGGCAGGCTTCCTCAAGATAGGGAGACCAGTCGGTGTCGGCATGCGGCCAGGCCACCTGGACAAATGTCTGCAGAGCCCATTCGGGTATAAGAAACTTATTCATTAAGAACTAACTCTACAGGGCAGTGATCTGAACCGAAGATTTCATTGTGAATTTCGGCTGAGGCGATTTTGTCGCGAAGGCGGGCAGAAGTGAGGAAATAGTCAATGCGCCAGCCGGCGTTCTTCTCACGGGCCTGGAAGCGGTAACTCCACCAGGAGTATTTGATTTCCTCGGGATGGAGTGCGCGGAACGTGTCGATGAAGCCGCTGTTCAGCAGGACTGTCATTTTCTCGCGTTCCTGGTCAGTGAATCCCGCATTCATGCGGTTCGTCTTGGGATTCTTTATATCAATCTCTTCGTGAGCTACGTTCAGGTCGCCACAGACAATGACGGGTTTCTCAGTATCCAGGCGGAGCAGGTAATCCCGGAAATCGTCTTCCCAGGTCATACGGTAGTCGAGCCGTCGGAGCCCGTCCTGGCTGTTGGGCGTATATACCGTAACAAGCCAGAAATCCGGATATTCGAGCGTGATGACACGGCCTTCGTGGTCGTGAACATCGATATCCATGCCGTAGCGTACAGAGACGGGCGTGTGGCGTGTATAGATAGCTGTGCCGGAATAGCCTTTCTTGTCGGCGTAGTTCCAATAGGCCTGATAGCCCACGAATGAGAGATCCAGTTGCCCTGCCTGCATCTTGGTCTCCTGCAGGCAGAAAAAGTCGGCATCCAGAGTTTCAAACGCTTCGGCGAATCCTTTGCCGGCCACAGCTCTCAAACCATTGACATTCCAGGAAATGAATTTCATCGTTCTGAGACTTTAACGTTCTTGATGGTGAAGTTCTCGACCGCAGACTCGTCGCAGGCTCCCTTGGGCGTACGAATCGTGAGATCCTCGAACAGGAAGTTGGAGAGGTGATACTGAGACTCTTTAGATTCGACGTTAAAGAAAACGTCGGCATCGACATTACAGCGGCGCATCGTAATGTGGTCGGAGTAGGACATGGGAATATCCTTGCGATCTTTCAGGTCGTAGAACTGGGTCCAGGGCTTGACAAGAAGGAAGTTCCTGACGGGGCCGGTGATGTCCTCGACGGTAATGTATTCATAGCGCTGGGGGGTGTCCGGACGCATCTTCAGCCACAGGAGGTTGTTGGCCTTGGAGAGGATGTTGATGCGGCGCAGGATGATGTTGTGGTCGAAAACGGATTCGGAGCCCAGAGTGAGACAGCCATGACAGAATCCGTAGGTGCAGTCTTCGATGATAACATTCTCGTTGCCGCCGTTGCCTTCGCTCTTGGAGGGATCGTCTGCCCATGGACCTTTGCCGCCCTTCATGGCAATGGCATCATCATTGACGGCCATGTAGCACCCCTTGACGAGGACATTCTTCACCACATCAAGGTCGATGGCATCGGTTGAGGGACCCTTCGAGTCATCGGGCTTGGCCAGAGACCGAATCTGGAGGTTGAGAAGTTTGACATTCTCGGAGTTGTAGATGTGCGTTGTCCAGAAGGCGGAGTTCTGGAGATGGGTGCCCGAGAGAGTCACGTTTTTACAGTTTGAGATATACACCAGACGGGGACGCTGTTCATCCTTGTTGGTACACTGGCGATTCCATTTGCGGCGTAGCCAGAACGACTGGTGGTACTTCAGTCCGTTGCCGTCGATTGTGCCGGGTCCGGAGATTGTGAACCCGTCGAGACCGTCGGCATTGATGAGGGCACCGAAGTAGGTGCACGTCTCACCCTCGATGCGTGTCTTGCCCAAGGGGTAGTCTCCGATGAAGTCAGAACCGAGCAGGGTGGCTCCCTCGGCGAGATACAGATGGGTGCCCTGTTTGAAATGCAGACCTCCGGTGATGTATGTTCCGGCAGGTACGACAATTACGCCACCGCCTTCAGCAGCACACTTGTCGATGAGTTTCTGAATGGCTTCGGTGTGAACTGTCCCGTCAGCAAAGATGCGGTAGTCGGTGAGAACGTACTGTTTGCCAAGGGTGTTGATGTCAACGGGCGTGTCATCATGAAACCATTCGGAAACTTCCGTTCCGTCAGGAAAGATATCGACTGTATTTTTGGACTTTTTGGCATCGGCCGTAACGACGGCCAAACAGAGCATAATTGCTGCAAGCAAGATTTTCTTCATTATTATCAATAGGTTAAAGTGTTATTATTCATCGAAGAGATAAACGTCCTCGTTGGTTTTCTTCATCATCAGTTTTTCACGTGCAAACTTTTCAAGACGCGAGTTGTCGCCAGACAATTCCTCGATTCCTTTTTCATATTGGAAGATAGAATCGCGATAGGAATCAATCTGCTTTTGGATAACTGCTTCCTGGCGACGATAGGACCAGTATTTGACTAGACAGTGCTCATCAATGAAGATAGCCCATACGGCAAAACACGCCAAGGCAATCCAAAACCAATGGCGGCGTAAGAATTTTATTTTTTGCTTTATATTTTCTTTCATAAAAGGAGTAAATCTGGTGCAAATGTAACGTTTTTTTTTGAGGAAACGAAATTTTAGTCCCAGAAAATTGCATATCTCCGAAATTTTCCCTATTTTTGCACTCAAATTACGTGCAAAATGGAAAAACAAATACAAGAATTGACCGATAGGCTTTATCAGGAAGGAGTGGAACGCGGTCGCAAAAGAGCAGAAGAGATTATTGCCGAAGCTCAGACCGAAGCCAACAATATCATACTGAAAGCCAAGGCAGAGGCCGCCCGGATTCTGGCCGAAACTCAAAAGCAACCGTAGCAGAACGAGGATGATCGAGCCGATGACACATTATACAATCTTGGTATTCCATCAGGATTACGCTGCTTTCCTGGGAAGACTCAGAGAAGTGGGATTGATGCATATTGCCATCCCGCAGAAGGAACATTTTCCAGGAAACGATGTGTGGCTTGATATGAAACACACCAGCGCACAGCTCGACCAGATGTTGGAAGAGATGAAACTGGCGGTTGATGGCGAACATTTTACGGTCCCTCAGGAAGAGGTGCAACTGGATGTAGTGATGGAAATGTGGGAAGGTTGGCAAGAGCATTGTCGCAGTCTCGAACGGCATATCGCATCGCTCGATGCCGACATCAAGAAGATGGAACCTTGGGGAGATTTCAGTCAAAACAGTATAGAGGGCCTGCGCCAAGCCGGCTGGAAGACCGTTTTTTGGGAAACACAACCCAAGAAATGGCAGTCTCAGTGGCAGAAGGATTATTATGCGACTATCATCTACAGCGACAAAAGAAAGCTCTACTTTGTAACTTTCTCCCACATCGGGGAGGAGGTAGAACTGCCAGGTGCCGAACCGGTCCAGGTTCTGCCCTCGCCCTCGTCAACACTGATTATGCTGCAGACCAAAGCGAAGGATGATCTCAAAAAACTACGCAACCAGATGGGAGATTATGCTCTGACTCATGGTAATATTGTGGAGGAGAAGGCAATGGCTGCACGGCAACAGTTGCAGATTCTCAAACTGCAGTTGTCAACGCCAGCGGTGTGCGACAATAGCGTGAAGGTGCTTAAGGGCTGGGTACCCAGCCGCGAAAAAATGAATATGGAAGACTGGTTGTCTGAACAGGAGGCTGTGGTATGGTTTTCACGAGAGCATAAGGAAGGTGAGCGCTATCCCACCTTGTTCCACCACACATGGTCGCATTGGCTTTATCTGCACACAGTGCATTATTTCCGTTTGGCCTTCGACCGGAGGTACAGAAATTCCGCCCGCTTCCAGGGACGGTCAAAATATAAGCCATTCTGCTGAGTGCAGAATGGCTTGTTTATTCGTGATAACGACCTTTTCGGTTATTCCGAATATTTGACATCGTAAATGTTGCGGCAGGCACTGAAGTCAAAGTAGAATCCGTGTTCGCCTTCAGCATTGGGTTTGACACGCAGATATTCTACCGTAGCAGAAACGAGAGAATCCTTTTCGACTTCAAGGCCGAGGCGGTTGAGGACTTCGTACTCGTGTTCGATGGCGATAACGTGGAATGCCGACTCGGGTGTTTCTCCATCGCCTGATGAGATGATTACATCGAGAATGTCTTCCTGGCGTCCGCGCATCTGCCGCCAGGTCGTACTGTCACCCAGTTGGAGGGCCGCGATGGCGTAGGTGGAGATGGCAAGGAGGTCGAAAGGATTGTCTTCAAGCACCGCCCGTGCCTGGCGCTGCGCATCGGAGCACAGACCTATCATGCCCCCCGATTGGGCCAGCCTGCGACGGATGTCGAAGAGCTGCTGGTGTTCTCGCTGGTAGGGAACGAAATCCTCTTGTAGCGTATAGCCGTAGTACAGACAGCGGTATTCCTCGAGTGAGAGGGTGGTGTCGTTCTCCAGATATCGCTTCACGAGGGCCGGATAGTAATTGGGATGCTTTGGGTTGAATATCTTCTGGCGGATATCGTTATAATCAGGTGCCGCGCTTTCCTGAGCCCGGAGCGTAGAGACCGCAATGAGGGCGAAGAGTATTAAAAACAGTTTTTTCATTCGGATGAATTCTTTTTAGAAGGGAGCTCCGGGTATGGGACCGCTTTGACCGAAAGGCCCAGTTCCGGAGTCGTCGGCCAGCGGGTCACTGTTGGGAAATTCGGAGGTGCCGTCGAGTTTGGAATCCATGATTTGCTCACCACCCTGCGGGACTCCGGCACCTTCTTTCTTGCGACGGCGTTTCGACTCAAGGGGATCGCCCGAAGAGAGGTTCTGGAAACGTACATATTCTCCGCGGAACCGGAGGCGCACATCACCCACGGCACCGTTACGGTGCTTGGCTATGATAATTTCGGCCAGGCCACGCAGGTCGTTTCCGTTCTCGTCCTCGTAGATTTTGTAATATTCGGGGCGATGGATGAAGAGTACCATGTCGGCATCCTGTTCGATGGCTCCGGATTCGCGGAGGTCGGAGAGCTGGGGACGTTTGCCATCGCCCTGTCGCGAAGAATCGCGGGTCTCGACACTGCGGTTCAGCTGTGAGAGTGCCAGGATGGGGATATTGAGTTCCTTGGCCAGACCCTTGAGCGAACGCGATATTGTAGAGACCTCCTGCTCGCGCGACTGGAACGACATACCAGACGCATTCATGAGCTGAAGGTAGTCAATCATGATGCAGCGTACACCCTTTTCGCGTACCAGACGGCGGGCTTTAGTTCTCAGTTCGAAGACCGAGAGGGATGGCGTGTCATCAACGAAGATGTTGGCTTCCGAGAGCACCTTGGTGCGGGCTGTGAGCGAGTTGAGTTCGTCGGGAGAGAGTTTGCCACTCTTTATTTTGCCGCCTTCAATCTCGCAGACATTCTGGATGAGACGGTTGACGAGCTGAAGGTTCGACATTTCGAGCGAGAATATGGCCACGGGCGTGTGGTAATCTACGGCCATGTTCTTGCACATCGAGAGCGCAAAAGCGGTCTTACCCATGGCAGGACGGGCAGCAATGATGACCAGGTCGGAGTTCTGCCAGCCTGATGTCATGGCATCCAGTTCAGTGAATCCCGTTGGAATACCGGTCATGCCCGATGTGTTGTGGGAGGCCTGTTCGATTTTTTCAATGGCTTCCGGCAACAGGGTCGAAATAGGCTGGTAGTCCTTCCGGATGTTGTTCTGGGAGAGACTGAAGAGCTGAGCTTCGGCCTCCTGCATCAGGGCTGAAATATCGGTGGTTTCGTCGAATGCGTTTGCTTCGATATTGCCCGCATAGTTGATAAGATCTCGTGCCAGCGCTTTCTGAACAATGATCTTCGAGTGATACTCGATGTGGGCTGCCGAAGAAACATTGCTGGTGAGCTGAGCGATATACACAGGTCCGCCCACCTCGTCAAGGACCCCTTCCTGCGACAACTCATTCGCAACTGTGAGTATGTCGATGGGTTTCTGGTCCATGGCGAGTTTCTGGATGGCCTGGTAGATGAGTTGATGACGGTGGTCATAGAATATCTCGGGTTTGAGCATTTCGCTCACCTCGGGATAGGCGTCCTTTTCAAGCATGAGGGCGCCGAGAACGACACATTCCACATCCACAGCCTGGGGCTGCACCTTGCCTGCTACAGGCGTTGTGAGTGGTTCGGCCTTCTTTTTCCGATGGGGAGGAAGGGGCGCCGGCATCAGGTGAGCTGGTTCAGGACACCCTTACGGGGACGACGTATATTGTTCTCCTTGGCAAGCTCCTCATCGATGAGGATACGGCCGCAGTATTCGCAGACGATAATCTTCTTGTGCATCTTTACATCGACCTGGCGCTGGGGGGTAATACGGTTGAAGCATCCGCCGCAGGCACCTTCTTCGATGGGTACGATAGCGAGGCCGTTGAGCGCTTTCTTATGGATGCGTTTGAAGGTAGCCAGAAGTTTGGGATCAATGGAGTTCTCAAGTTTCTTGGCCTTCTCGCGAAGCATCTCTTCCTCGTTGCGGGTCTCGGCGATAATCTCGTCGAGTTCGCCCTTTTTGATGTCGAGGTCGGCACGGCGGTCCTCAAGTTCGTGCATAGAGTCATCGAGATGCATCTGGAGATTTTCAATGGTCTCCATGCTCTCGCGGATGCGTTTGTTGGAGAGTTCGATTTCGAGGTTCTGATATTCGATTTCCTTTGTGAGGAATTCGTACTCTTTGTTGTTCTTGACATCGTCCTGCTGACGGGTGTACTGGTCGATGAGGGCCTCTGCTTTGGCGATGTTTTCCTGCATCTCCTTGATTTTGTTGTCGGCGGCTTCGATGTCGGCGCGAACGCGTGACATGCGCGATGTGAGTTCATTGATGCCGTCTTCCATGTCGGCTACTTCCTGGGGGAGTTCGCCGCGGAGGTTGCGGATGCCGTCGATTTCCGACACATAGAGTTGCAGCTTGTAGAGGTTGCCGAGCTTTTCAGGGATGGAAAAGTCTTTGTCTGTTTTTGCCATAAATATTGTTTTTTAATAATTAATAATTGTTTCGTTTATAGGGTAGTTCTATAAATTATGTCGAGATGATTTTTGACTTTATGTGCGTATTATTTTGCAAGTTAAGGAGGGAGCAATGCGG
>CAJOOX010000008.1 GCA_905236195.1 uncultured Bacteroidales bacterium | reverse complement strand
TCTAAAGTCTATAGTCCCAAATATCTATAGTCAAATTGTAAAATAGTCAAATCAAGTATGGGATTCTTTGATTTTTTCAAGAAAAAGGACAAGGAAACCCTCGATAACGGCCTGAACAAGACCAAGGAGGGATTCTTCGCCAAACTGACGAGAGCCATCGCCGGCAAGAGCCGTGTGGATGACGAGGTGTTGGACTCGCTCGAGGAGACTCTCGTGACCTCGGATGTCGGGGTGGATACGACCCTCAAGATTATCGAAAGGATTGAGGACCGTGTGGCCCGCGACAACTACGTATCGACAGCCGAACTCAACAACATCCTTCGCGAGGAAGTGACAGCTCTGCTGGTGGAAAACGAAACCGAGGAGCTGGACGGCTTCACGGTGCGCGAGGGCATCAAACGTCCCTACGTCATTCTCGTGGTCGGAGTGAACGGTGTGGGCAAAACCACCACTATCGGCAAACTGGCCCACAAGTTCAAGGAGGCCGGCAACAAGGTCATTTTGGGCGCCGCCGACACCTTCCGAGCCGCCGCCATCGAACAGCTCGAGATCTGGGGGAAGCGCGTGGGTGTGCCCGTCGTGAAACAGCAGATGGGCTCCGATCCGGCGTCGGTGGCCTTCGATGCTGTGTCGCATGCCGTGAAGGAACAGGCCGATGTCGTCATCATCGACACCGCAGGCCGTCTGCACAACAAGGTGGGCCTGATGAACGAGCTCGGCAAGATTCGCAAAGTCATCCAGAAAGTGGTTCCCGAATCGAACCCCGAAGTACTGCTTGTACTGGACGGTTCGACCGGACAGAACGCCTTTGAACAGGCCAAACAGTTTGCAGCCGTGACGGATGTGACGGCCCTGGCTGTGACCAAACTCGACGGAACGGCCAAGGGCGGCGTCGTGATCGGGATCAGCGACCAGTTGCAGACACCCGTGCGCTACATCGGACTGGGCGAAGGCATCGACGACCTGCAGGTGTTCAACCGCAGGGCATTTGTGGACAGTCTTTTCGGTGAATAATGCAGAAGAACCGTATCGACCTCATTACGCTGGGTTGCAGCAAGAACCTCGTGGACTCGGAGCGTCTGATGGCACAGCTGGCCCATGCGGGCTACAAGATGTATCACGATGCCGAAGATCCGCGCGGCGAGATTGTGATTGTCAACACCTGCGGATTCATCGGCGATGCCAAAGAGGAAAGCATCAATACCATACTGCAGCTCACCGAGGTCAAAAAGAAACACCGGATTGGCAAGATTTTCGTGATGGGCTGTCTGTCGGAACGCTATCGGCAGGAAATCGCCGACGAGTTGCCGGAAGTGGATGCTGTCTATGGCAAATTCGACTGGAAGGGTATCCTTGCCGACCTGGGACACCGCTGGGACGACAGTCTGGAGGGCAAGCGTTTCCAGACAACGCCCCCGCACTATGCCTATGTGAAGATTGCCGAAGGCTGTGACCGTCGCTGTGCCTACTGCGCCATTCCCATCATCACGGGCGCCTACAAATCGCGACCCATGGAGGACGTTCTCTCCGAGGTGCGCGGACTTGTGGCACAAGGCGTGCACGAAATACAGCTCATCGCCCAGGATCTGACAGGCTATGGCCACGACCTCTACCGTCGCTGCAATATCGCCGAACTTGTGGAACAGATAGCCGAGACGCCCGGTGTGGAGTGGCTCCGTCTGCACTACGCCTATCCCAACGACTTCCCCCTGGACCTGCTTCCCGTAATGGCAAAACATGAGAATATCTGCCGGTATCTGGACATCGCCCTCCAGCACGCGAGCGACCATGTGCTGAAGTGCATGCGCCGTCATATCACGTGTGCCGAGACCGAAGAACTGCTGACACGCATCCGCAGGGAAGTGCCCGGCATACACCTTCGCACCACATTCATGGTAGGTTTCCCCGGCGAGACCGAGGAGGATTTCCAGGAACTGCTGAAGTTTGCGCGTGAACAGAAATTCGAACGCATGGGAGCCTTCGCCTACAGCGAAGAGGAAGGTACCTATGCAGCCAGAAACTATACCGACGACATCCCCGCTGAAGTGAAACAGGACCGGCTGGACCGTCTGATGGCCCTGCAGGAAGAGATTTCGCTCGAACACCAGGAAGCCAAGGTGGGGCAGGTGATGAAGGTGATTGCCGACCGGCTGGAAGGCGATTACTGGGTGACCCGTTCGGAATTCGATTCGCCCGAAGTAGATCCCGAAATCCTCATTCCTGCCAATGCCGACATCGAGGTAGGAAAATTCTACCTGGTGAAAATCACATCGGCAGCTCCCTATGAACTCTATGCCCGTCTCGTTTAGGCTCGTACGCTCCGTCCGCCGCACACTGGCCATACAGGTCACACGTGAGGGCCAGGTGGTGGTACGGGCTCCGTTATATACCCCCGACAGTGAAATCGTAGCGTTTGTCACCCGCAAGAGCGACTGGATTCTGAAGGCCCTGCAGCGGGTGGCCGAACGTCAGCCGCCGGAACCCGTGAAGCCTTATACCATGGCGGAAATCAAAGCCATCCGTACAAAATTCAACACCTTGATGCGGAAATGGGCCGACATCTTCTATGCAAAGACCGGCCGCAGACCCACCCGACTCACGGTGCGCTGTGCCAAAACGCGCTGGGGCAGCTGTTCCGGCAAAGGCCACATCATGCTCAATCTCGCCTTGGGCCGTCTGCCCGACGAACTCATCGAACTCGTCGTCGTTCATGAGCTCTGCCATCTGGTGGAGATGAATCATTCGGCCCGTTTCCACGCCTTGATGGAACAGTTACTGCCCGATGCGAAGGAAAGGGAGCGGAAACTGAAAACTTTAGCTCCCGTCTGACTCAAAAAAGACTGCCGGTTTTGCAATTATGCTTATTTTACAATGAAAAACAGATGAAAAAAGCAACTTTACCTTACAATGAAAACACTTTTCGGGATTTTTTTTCTGCGAAAATAAAAAAACACAGGCAAAAAAAGTCATTTTTTTCTCATTTTTTGTAAATTTGCACCCGTAAAATTTAACAATACAAACTAAAACAGAACGATATATGTGTGGCATTGTAGGCTACATTGGTAAAAGGGAGGCTTTCCCCATACTGATTGGCGGATTGAAGAAACTTGAATATCGCGGTTACGATTCGGCAGGCGTAGCGTTGCTCAACGACCGCAATCTCAACGTATATAAAGAAAAAGGTAAAGTGGCAACCCTCGAGGCATCGTGCGCAGGCAAGGACCTGGCCGGCGGTCTCGGAATAGCCCATACCCGCTGGGCAACCCACGGCGAACCCAATTCGGTGAACGCCCATCCCCACGTCTCGCAGAGCGGACGGCTGGCGATGGTCCACAACGGCATCATCGAGAACTTCGGCACCCTGCGCGAGCAGCTCCAGCAGAAAGGCTATGAATTCAAGAGCGAGACCGACACCGAGGTGCTCGTGCAGCTCATCGAGTTCGCCCTCACCACAACCGACGATGTCAAGGAGGCCGTGGTGCGTGCCCTGAACAAGGTCATCGGAGCCTATGCCATCGCCCTCATCGACCGCGAACACCCCGAACGTCTCATCGTGGCCCGCAAGTCGAGTCCCCTTGTGGTGGGAGTGGGTGAGAACGAAGGGGAGTTTTTCGTAGGGTCGGACGCCAGTCCCATCGTCGAGTTCACCAAGAAGATGGTCTATCTCGAGGACGAACAGGTAGCGGTGCTCCAGCCTGGCAAGAGTCCTGAGATTTATTCGCTCCAGAACCAGAGCGTCGATTATGACATCAAGGAGGTCGATCTCGACATCTCGATGCTGACCAAGGGCGGGTTTCCGCACTTCATGATCAAGGAGATATATGACCAGCCTCAGTGTCTGAGAGACTGTATGCGCGGCCGTGTTTTTGTGGATAACGACAATATGTCGAACAATTTCATCCAGCTGTCGGCCATCCGCGACTACAAGAACCGGCTGCTGAAGGCCCGCCGCATGATTATCGTTGCCTGCGGCACCTCGTGGCATGCGGGACTCATCGGCAAACAGCTCATCGAACAGATGTGCCGCATCCCCGTCGAGGTGGCCTATGCTTCCGAATTCCGCTACAGCAACCCCGTCATCGAGCCCGGCGATGTCGTGATAGCCATCTCACAGAGCGGCGAGACCGCCGACACCCTGGCTGCCATCCAGCTGGCCAGGGAGAACGGTGCCCTCATCTTCGGTGTTGTCAACGCAGTTGGTTCGTCCATCGCCCGTGCTTCCGACACCGGTATCTACATCCACGTAGGTCCCGAGATCGGTGTGGCTTCGACCAAGGCCTTCACCGGACAGGTCTGCGTGCTCACCATGCTGGCCCTCCAGCTGGGTCATGAGCTGGGCAGTCTGGCCGACAATGAATATCACTATACCATCGGCAAGCTCGCCGAGATTCCCGAACTGATGGAGGAGATGCTCAAGAGCAAGATGGATGACCAGATCAAGCGCATGGCGCTGACCTTCACCTACGTCCGTAACTTCCTCTATCTGGGCCGCGGCTACAACTATCCCGTCGCCCTCGAAGGCGCCCTTAAACTCAAGGAAATCTCCTACATCCATGCCGAGGGTTATCCCGCAGCCGAGATGAAGCACGGCCCTATTGCCCTCATCGACAGCGACATGCCCACCATCTTCATAGCTACCCATCACCAGCTCTACCAGAAGATTATCTCCAACATGAAGGAGGTAAAGGCCCGCAACGGCAAGATTCTGGCCATCGTGACACGCGGCGACAAGGAGGTCAAGGCCATTGCCGACAACATCATCGAGATTCCGCCCACGCTCAACACCCTTGTGCCCCTGCTGACGGTTATCCCGCTCCAGCTGCTGAGCTATCATGTGGCCGTGGCCCGCAATCTCAACGTCGATATGCCGCGCAACCTTGCCAAGTCGGTAACGGTGGAATAAAAATGCAGGAACCCATAAACAAAATAATATGAGAGTTATTATTGAACCTTCTTATGATTTGATGTCCCAATGGGCAGCAAATCGCGTCATCGGCAAGATTAATGCGGCTAAGCCCACTGCCGATCATCCTTTTGTGCTGGGTCTGCCCACAGGCAGCAGCCCGCTCGGTATGTACAAAGCCCTCATCAAGGCTAACGAGGAGGGCGTCGTATCGTTCAAGAACGTCGTAACGTTCAACATGGACGAATACGTAGGTCTGCCCGTGAGCCATCCCGAGAGCTATCACAGCTTCATGTACAACAACTTCTTCAACCACATCGACATCAAGAAGGAGAACATCCACATCCTGAACGGCAACGCCGAGGATCTCCAGAAGGAATGTGAGAACTATGAGAAAGAAATCCTCAAGTTCGGCGGCATTGACCTCTTTGTGGGAGGTATCGGTCCCGACGGCCACATTGCATTCAACGAACCCGGTTCATCGCTCACCAGCCGCACCCGTATGAAGACGCTGACATCCGACACACGTATTGCCAACAGCCGTTTCTTCGGCGGCGATCCCAACAATGTGCCCCAGTTCGCCCTCACCGTAGGCGTAGGTACAGTGATGGATGCCCGCGAGGTGATGATTCTCGTCAACGGCCATGCCAAGACCCGTGCCCTCCAGGCCGTTATCGAAGGTTCTGTATCGCACATGTGGACCGTTTCTGCCCTCCAGATGCACCAGCATGGTATCATCGTATGCGACGAGGATGCCTGCGACGAGCTCAAGGTTGCCACCTTCAAGTATTTCAAGGAGAAGGAGCAGAACAACATCCTGCTCTGAGAATCCGGACACCTGTACACAAATCCGCCCCGAACCTTTGGTTCCGGGGCTTTTTTCGAGTATAATTGCCATGAAAACAAGCCACAAAATGACAAAATACAACAAAAATGAACAAATTTTACCCATATTGAACAAATATTTAAGATTATATTGGTGAAATTGATTATTTTTTTCTATCTTTGCAGTCAAATTAAAGACATACTATATAGTATTTTCCCTAAAATAATAAAGACATGAAATGATGCTTTTCGAGAAAAAACGAAAAACGGGATTGTTTTTACCCATTGCAGCCCTGCTGTTGTGTCTGATAACATCGTGCTCCGGAGAGACTGACGCCCTACAGGATGAAGAATCCATAGACTGGTCGCTCCTGCAGGGAGAATGGACCAGTACCACTACACAAGATCACTGGTATTTTGATAACGATGGCACGGGTCTCTATTGGGATGCCTCGGAGTCCAATCGCGAGGAAGCAGCCACAGGCAGCGGCAAATTCCGCTGGCAGAACACTGCGACCGGAATCAATATCTATCATTGGCAGACTGCGCTTGGCGATTACAGCGATCCCGACACCGGCAATCCTTTCTTGGTCCGTTCGCTTACGAGTAGTTACATGACCTGGACAGAGAACAACGGAAAGGGAGCGGACGAGACATTCAGAAGAGTGAACTGAAATACCCTACATCGTGAACAAACCTCTGAAAACAACCATCCTCAGCCTGATTTCAGTGACCGGTCTGGTGGCAGTGGCGGCAGCCGTTGCCGCGTGGTTGGTTTTTACCCCGTCGCGGCTGACCCCCATTGCAAACAGTCTGCTCAGGGACTACTTTACGTGCGAGACGAAAGTGGGAGAGGTGGATATTACGGTTTTCAGCACCTTTCCGCAAGTGGGAATGCGTCTCCGCAATGTCTTGCTGCTCAACCCGCGGCCCGGAGCTCCGAGCGACACGCTTGCGGCATTGGAAGAATGTGTTGCTATCGTAGATGCGAAGGCGTTCCTCGATGACCGGCGAGTGGTGGTGAAACGGTTCAAAATCAAAGACGGTCAGGTCTCTCTATATGCAGCTCATGACGGTATCTCCAATTTCGACATTGTCAGGAACAGGGAGTCTGAAAAAAATACGGAAAGCGAGCCCATCGCTGAAATGTTGCTGGATGGCATTGAACTGCAAGATCTCCGACTGGAGTTCCGGAACGATTCTTCCGGGATGATTGTAAAAGGTTATAACCTGAATACCGGCCTGCAGCTGAATACTAAGGGCAGCATTTGGCGGAGTTCCAGCCTCACGCTGAATCTGGATTCCCTCTATTATACCCGTGACGGTCAGTCCATACGGATTGCTGCTCCGGCCCTGGAAGTGTGGGATTTCCGTATCGAGAGCGACAGTTTGAAGAACTATGCAATCCCGGCCAGGTTGGATGGAATCAGAAAGCTGGAAACGGGGCTGAAAGCCCGGTTTGCGTCGCTTTCATTCACTGATATGCAAAATGGGGATCTCTGTGCCGAACTGGGGCAGACAGTCCTTGATGTTTCATCCCTTTCGATTGACTCCCTTGCCGCTGTTTCGGCTCAGTTGAAGGCTGAGGACGTTTATGTGGGTAAGGGACAGAAAGCCTATGTGGAGCACTATCCGTTCTCCCTGAACCTCGGATTTGAGAGCAACCTGGCAATTGACACCATTCGCCTGCGCAATACCGGTTTGGCCTATGCGGGTGAACGGCTCAATGTTGACGCGGTCATCGAACTTGCTGACAGCGTTCACAAGCACGCGAACCTGTCATTCTCTCTGGATGAAACACGCTTGGAGTCCCTGTGGGAACTGGTGCCCCGCTATGTACGGAACGATATCAAGGACATGAGGTTTATCGGCACGCTCAACCTGGAAGGCCGGGCAGATGTCTCCCTCAACGGAAACAAAGTGACCTATAATGCCCTTGATGTGAAGAGTGATATCCGCGATGTGGATGTGAGAGTGGGGGAGAAACTTCATTTCGCTGCCATTCGGGACCAGGTGCGCTCGGTCTATCCCCACGGCACCGCCCGTAATCCCAGAATACGAACCGACATAATGTCTGAGAATCTTACCTTCGACATGAAGGATTCCACTTCGGTCACAGCCTCAATTCAGGATATGGATGCTACGCTGTATGTGACAGACCATGTGCTCTACGGTTCCTCAAATATCCCCTTTGTGGCTGCTCAACTCAAAGCGTCCGCGCTCGAAGCGACGGTGGATGATACCATTCATGCTTCCGCCTCGAATGTGGATTCGAATGTGGCCATATCGGAGGCCAATCACCGCCTTGGGGAGAAACAGCGTTACAAAATAAGGCTCACAGGTGACGGCTTTAAAGCCTCGATGGGAAATGAAGCCGGTGCCGATTTAGAAAAAGCCACAATCAATGCTGATGCCACCTATGACCCCAAACAGTCTGATGTGCTCTTGAAATGGAGTCCCCGGTTGGGGATAGATTTCCAGGGTGGTATCCTCTCAACCCGGCAAATCCCGGCGCCATTGGAGGTGACACGGCTGAAGTTCGATTTCAACTTGGACGAAACCGAAATTCTGGAAAGCAGTCTGCGGCTGGGTAATTCCGATTTCTCGTTGCGGGGAAAAGTGAGTCATCTGGGCGACTGGCTGCAGCGGAAGGACACACTGCGGGGTGATTTGACCTTTCAATCGGTATATGCCGACGTTTACCAGTTGATGGATTATGTGAACGCACACTCAGGAGCGGAACAGGTCGCCTCCGAACTTTCCCAGGCTTCTCCCGGGGAAACCCCGGACACCGCTGGACAGGACACCGCCTCCGACCCCTTCATTGTGCCCCGCGACATGCAGGTCACGCTTAATACAAAGGTGGCGGAAGCCAAAGTCGGCGACAACACCTTCCAAAACGTGGCCGGCAAGATTACGATGTATGACGGCAATCTGGTGCTCGAACAGGTGGGCTTCTCCCACAAGGCTGCCGAGATGCAGATTACCGCCATGTATAACAGTAACATGCGGAACCACCTGTTTGTGGGCGGCACCTTTCACCTGCTGAACGTCGATGTGGCCGAACTCATAAAACTCGTGCCTCAGGTGGATACAATTGTCCCGATGCTCAAGTCGTTTGAGGGCAAGGCCGAGTTCCATCTCGCCGCAGAGACAAACCTCCGGGCGGACTACAGTCTCAAGATGAGTACACTGAAGGCAACGGCGGCAGTTGAGGGACAAAACCTTACATTGTTGGACAACCAGACGTTCTCGACCATGGCTAAATATCTGATGTTCAGTAAAAAGACACGCAATCAGATAGACACGCTCAGTGTGGAAATGGCCGTGGCTCGCAAGAAAGCCACCATCTATCCCATGCTTCTGGTCATGGACAAGTACAAAGCCATCGTGTCGGGGACACACAGCATAGACGGGGAAATGCCTTTCACCTATCACGTCTCGATTGTCGATACGCCCCTGCCTGTCCGTCTTGGTCTGGATATAAAAGGCGAAATCGAACAGCCCGATAATATCAACTTCTCGCTGGCGAAGTGCAAATATGCTTATCTCTACCGCCCTGAGAAACGAAATCTCACGCAGACGCAGGCTCTGGAATTCAAAGAGCTGATTTCCAAGTCCTTGAAGCGCAATGTCAGACAATAAAACAGAAATGAACAAAAGCAATATAATCCGATTTATAATTCTCACCGCCGTCATCTTGGCGGCTACAGGCAACGAGGCAGTGGCCCAGCGTTTCCGACGCTTCGGTAAAAATGCCAACACCGAGGTGGAGGTTCGGCAGGAAACCGTTCAGGAGAACGAAGGCAAAACCACTACAGAAGCAGAACCGAAGACAGAGGCGGAACCGAAGACAGAGGCGGAACCGAAGACAGAAGCGGAACCGAAGACAGAAGCCGTTGCAACGCCTGCTCCCAAGAGGGAAGAGTCCGCTGCCGCCATCCGTACAATCCGTGCCCGCTATCAGTCAGTGGCCGAAAGCCGCTTAGAAA
The DNA here is from genome assembly GCA_905236195.1 of uncultured Bacteroidales bacterium. GTDB lineage: Bacteria > Bacteroidota > Bacteroidia > Bacteroidales > UBA3663 > Liminaster. The sequence continues at coordinate 4,156 of CAJOOX010000008.1, read as the reverse complement.
GCGAAGGTTATGTCAGGGTCGTTACCAATGGACGTCATGGACTGGTGGATCGCGAGGGCAAGGAAGTGTTGCCTACAGAATATGATAATATCGGACACAACAATTTCATCATAGGAGAGAAAGACGATTACCTGCCTGTATGCAGAAATTCTCTTTTCGGTGTCATCAACAAACGCGGACGTATTATCGTTCCTCCCATTTCACGCACACCTGTCGAGAAGGAGATTGAGAAACAGGGTTACGCCCCGGTCTGCGTCAACGGCAAATGGGGACTGGTCGATACCCTGGGCCAATATGTCATAACACCGCGCTTCGATGACGAGTTGGTTATCTCGGAAGCATACCGCAACGATGCCTTTCAAATCAAGGTGCTCTCGCGCCCATATAACCAAACCGGACTCATCCAACGCGGCCGGCTGGTAATGCCCATCCAATCGGACAGCATCACCGATTCCAAGAACAGGTTCGGTACCTACATCCCATTGGAAAAAGAGACCCCAAAAGTCTCTCAGCAAGCAGAACATTATAATTAATAATGCAAAAGTCCAATAGCAAATAGTAAAGCAAATAGTAAAATTGTATATGACAAAGTTTTCCATTTTAGGTCTTTTGACAATGCTCGCAGTTACTGCAGTTCAAGCTCAAACAGCTACAGTTCCAGACTGGCTTTACAAAACACCACAGCTACAGGGAGCCGTGCGCAAGAGTGCCGGTAAAGGCGATACCCCTGAGGCAGCCATCAATGATGCCGCGGTCAAGATTATGCAATCATTTCAGCTCATTCCCGAAGAAGGTTCTCTAATAGCCATGATGACCCAGCACGGCCATCGTGCAGAACTCAGCGAACTGCTTGCCCCTTATGCAGTGAAGAGCCGCGGATTCCGCGTCGTGGATACCTGTATGATGGCAGGAGGAGAAACTTTTGTGTGGTGCGAATACAAACAGAAGGATGCTCAGACATTGCTGGAGTCGCTTTTTCAAGCAGCACGCGACAGTGCCATCATCTATCTGATGCAAGGGCGTGCAGCCGAACTGAACGGCGACTTCAAGGAGGCTGTCAGCAACTATACTGCCGGTCTAAATCTCGTCATTCCCGTCAGCTATCGAAAAATCGTTGCCCCTGCAATGGTGGAGGAAATATCACTGTTGCTCTGTACAGAATATGCCGCCCTCTACGACAGCATCCAATTGGAGTCTTTCGTTGACAAATTCCCCATGGAACAGGGCCAGCCAATTCCTTATGATTTCAAATTGAGAGTAAAAAAGGGGCAGCGCCCGCTCAAGGGGATACCCATCAGAATACGTATTACCCAGACCGGTCAAGTTACTCAGGAGGATGAAACGGATGCTAATGGCATACTGAAATACTGCGTTCAGAGAGCTCCGCAGAATGATAATTCCCGCATCCTTGCCATGATTGACTTTGATGGGTTCCTTGCAATGACACACAAGATAATACGACCGATGGTCGAGAACAAGTTCAAAATGTTGAGCCAACAAAAGGCGCAAGTGAACCTGTACACCTTCGACAAAACGCCTGTATTCCTGTTGGATATGAATCCCGGCGATTCTGCTGTTGTCGCCGAAATGCTGACAGACTGCGTGGCTGAATGCAATTATAAACTTACCACAGACACGCTTTCTGCCGATCTCATTCTAAGTCTCGACCTTGAGGATTCCATCTCAGACCCAGTCCAGTCCAAAGAAGAGGAACACTCATTTGTCGTCTATCAGGTAAATACGAGTTATGCCATCTATGACCGTCGTACGTTCGGACTTGTTTCTGAGTTGCAACGTAAGGAAAAACTGTTACAGCCTGCAAACAAGGGCAAAGAAAGGATGCGGGCGCGTGCCGTTGAAATAGTAACCCGTAAGTCAAGTGCGGAAATCAAGAAAACCCTCCAGAACATCAAGTTCGACAAGGCTAAATATGTCTATGAAGAGACGGCCCGGAATTATAATGAGAATTCGAAATAAAAGATAACCCAATCTCCCCTTTCCCTATGAAAAGATTGCTTCTTCTGCTGTTTCTGGTCTCTGGAATGCAGCTCGCTCCCGGCAACGCAATTCAAGCCCAGCAGATGACAAGACTGGAGCTGCTGAAAAAGTTCTATCGTGCAGGTGTGTACGAGGAAAAGCAGCAGGACAGTCTGGCTATCGCCGAACTCGAAGAGATAGCACAGCTCTACCCGCGCATGCCCATCACTTATCTGCGTATGGCAAAGGTGTATGATGGCATGGCCTCACGCAATGGGAACAGAATGGCTCTGAATGGTGCGATAGCTATGTACCGCAGGTATCTCTCGCTGGAGTTTGACGAGAAGAAAACAGTCGAAGCCAGCAAGCGTCTCAAGGAATTAGAGACCACGATGAACCTCTCTCATTTTGAAGAAGATGACGCGAAGAAGAGTCTGGCTGAGGATACTTCTGAAGATGTTGTTCCCACCATTCTGGCTTCTTCAGAATCTGTTGGCACCAACAGACCCATATCTCAGTTGGAGCAGCCCGCACCGATTGCAGCTGTCGAGGAGCCCACACCGATAGGAGCTTTCGAGCAACCTACACCCATTGCAGTTGTAGAGCAGCCTGTAAAAACAGGAGGTACGGTACGTCCTGTTTCTGGTTCTCCTGTCATCGACGGACCTGCCGAGGGAGAGCCTGGCCGTGGTTCCTGCGACTATATTGTCGATATGAACGACCCCACACTCTCGCATTTGGTGCTTTATGACATCCAGCTGCCTGCCAGTGCAGTTGTTTCCAATAATAAGCCTCTGGCGATGGATGCCCGTTCCGTTTCAGGCCATTGGGTATCATCACTCGCTAATGAGGACGGTCGCGAATACTGGATTTTCGATATTTCACCCTTCGGTTCGAAAGACTGCAATGTTGAGCTTCATTCCGAAGCAGGTATTATCAATCCCGTCATCAAGAAGTCTAAAACCTTCTTCTCGCGCATGATGAACTACCTGAAGACTCAGGAAGTGCTTGCCAATTCCACCTTCGAATTTCCCATTTCAATAGCCTCCGGTTCGATTAAGGAAGACAACCTTACGTTTGAGATTGAAAGTGAACGTCGCTACAAACCTGCGGCAACCATCTATTCGTTCACCCATAGCATCCTCGAAGGACTGTCTTCATGGTTACCTTTCGGACAAGCACTTTTCAAGATGGGCGACAACATCGTCTCCAAGCGTCAGCAGAAAGACGTTGAGTCGGTCATCACCACCAAGTTCACATTCTCATGCAACCTGATCGCATCGGATGTCCTGGAGTGCACCTTCCGCTCTCAAGGTAAGCGCAGCAGTGCCTCAGGCAGCAAGTCCCTGCGTGGAGAGTCGGGCAGGTTCTATCTCTACCGCATGCCTTCCGACTATGTGTATTTCAATCCCCTTGACGAGGCCGACCTCGCATCTTCTATAACCTATGAAACCCTCTTTCGTCAGGTGGAGCAAGATGCGAAACGTGATTTTACCTATGCATACCCGCTGGCTATATTATATTATTATGGTATAGGAGTGAAGGAGTCGGCACCCAAGGCGTTCACCACAATGTCAGACCTTGCCGACAAGTACAACTGTCCGCGTGCCCAGGCCTGGCTGGCTCTGCAGTACTTTATTGAAGCATACGACGAGAACAACGACCTTTCGAAGCGCAAACGGCGCAGCTATCTGGAGGCCTCTGACTCTTGGCTCGCCAGATTCCGCAAGTCGAACCCAAAACAATGGTATGCTATCAAGGGCGATATGTTCATCATGGCACAGTCCGACGAGACAGCCGCCGATTCTGCACTTTATTACTACCGCCAAGGAGCTGCCCAGCAGGATCCCTACGCCTGTTTCCGCTATGCCCAGTACGCCATGGACGGTATCGGTATGCCCCGCAATATGACCCAGGCCCTCGATTTCTATCAGATAGCATCCGATGGAGGATATCCCGACGCCATCCTCGAAATGGCGCGACAGGCCCGCCGGCAGGGCGATGACCAGACCTATCTCCAGATGTTGGGCAAAGCCGTCGATCGTGGGTCCGATGAGGCTCTGCTTGAGCTTTCCAAAGCCTATTTCGAAGGACGGGCTCTGGAGCATTCCGTGGCAAAGGGCCGCCTCATCAGGCAATATTGGTATGACAACAGCCACAATAAGTGGAAAGACATACT
>CAJOOX010000007.1 GCA_905236195.1 uncultured Bacteroidales bacterium | reverse complement strand
CCAGACAAGCCGGCCAGCGGTATCTTCAGCCGCGGATACTACGGCTATGCCTTCATCTGGGCCGTGGATTTCGACGGAGAACAGCTCCATAACAGATGGCTGAGTGCCAACGCCTCCAAGACGGTGGCAACCCTCTACACATGGGATGCCGCAGGCAACCGCACACAGTCGAGCCAGACCGGCCTGAAGCCCACGGCAAGCTACGGCATCGGCAGCGGAACGATGTTCGGCAACGGTAACCACAACCTCAGTGTGGCCGACGTGGACGGTGACGGATGCGACGAAATCGTGTGGGGCTCGGCAGCCCTTGACAACGACGGACGCGTACTCTACGCCACGGGCCTCGGCCACGGCGACGCCATCCATCTGGCCGACCACTGTCCGGACCGCCCGGGTCTGGAGGTTTTCCAGGTGCACGAGGATAAGCTCCAGTATGCCTGGGATCTCCATGATGCCGCCACAGGAGAAATCCTGCTGGAGGGCGGTCCGTCTGGTCAGGACAACGGACGAGGCATTGCCGGTGCTTTCCATGACGGTCTGCGCGGCTCGATTTTCTGGTCGAGCAGCGACGGTAGCGCACGCTTTGCAGGGAACGGCGCCGAAGTGTCCGGCAAACACGGGACTACCAACTTCCGCATGTTCTGGGACGGTGACCTCCAGGAAGAACTGCTCGACGGTAACCAGATTGACAAGTGGAACGGCAACGGTACCACGCGTATCTATGTGAACAGCGAGAAAAAGAATCCCTGGGATTACAACGGATCATCGACCTGCAACAGTACAAAGAAAACCCCGAACTTGGCGGCCGACATTTTCGGCGACTGGCGTGAGGAACTGATACTGTGGTCGTCGAACGACAATTCCACGCTGAATATCTTCTCGACCACGACGGCGAGCAACTATGCCGTGCCCACCCTGATGCACGACCACACCTACCGCATGGGCATCTGCTGGCAGAATGTGGCGTACAACCAGCCGCCCCATCTGGGATACTATCTGCCCGATTATTTCGATATATGGGAGGAATTCACTTCGGGATGCGATGAGAATGCGGAATGGTGTCAGACGATGATGCTGGGCGACAGCATCACGCCCATCGATATTACGCTCCACAACACAACGCAGTGCAGGGTTGACTCGTGCTACTATCCCGACGGAACGAAGACCTATTACACGACTACAGGCTTCAGCAAGAAATGGACACTGGCCACCCGTAACTACCACATCGAAGGCAAACCCCAGATGGCGGGTGACTATGTATTCAAGCTGACGGCCAGCAGCCCCAACCTGTCGCTCAAGAAGTCGTTCTACTTCACCCTTCACGTAGTGGATCCGTCCGGCATGGCTGCCCTGTTGGGTGAGACATCGAACGAAACGCCCGAATATTTCACTATCATGGGTCGCCGTGTGGGCAAAGTATCCTACCGGGATCTGCCCGGAGGCCTCTACATCATGAAGCAGGGTGCCACATCGAAGAAAGTCTTCAAGCCATAGCCTGAAGACTTTCCCCCCAAAAAAAGAAAGGCTGCTGAGCAATCAGCAGCCTTTTAGTTTGGTCAAAGCGAAGATTAGCGACGCAGGCCAAGTTCCTTGACGATAGCACGGTAACGCTCGATGTCAACCTTTGCGAGGTAGTCAAGCATGCGGCGACGACGACCTACCAGCATTTTCATGGAACGGCTCGTGGCGTAATCCTTGTGATTGGCCTTGAGGTGCTGGGTGAGGTGTTCGATGCGATAAGAGAACAGAGCAATCTGTGCCTCGGGGCTGCCGGTATCTTTGGCATCCTTACCATACTTTGCGAAGATTTCTTCTTTCTTTGCAGAATCCAAATACATAATTTTGTTTGGTTTAATGGGTTAATAATAGAGGTCGAGCCGGTTGTCAATACTGCATTGGCAGCCACTCTTCCAAATTACTTGCTGAAAAGCGGGTGCAAAGATAGCGAAAAATTCCGAGAATTGCAAACTTTACTGACCTATTTCTATAAAAAATTTCATAATCAGTGAGGTTTTGCCCCCTCGATGTTCCAAATGTCAGGATTTTTTCTTATCTTTGCAGTCTAAAATCAGAAAATATGAACAACGAGCTACCGCAGAGTTATGACGCAGCCATGGAGGAACTCCAGCGTCTTGTCGCCCAGTTGCAGGATCCAGACTGCAAAGTTGATCGGATCTGTGACCTTACCCAGCGCGCCACGCAGCTTCTGAAGTACTGCCGCGAACGGCTGACCAAGGTTGACACGCAGTTGGCTCAACTATTAAAAGAATTGGACAATGAATAAAGTACGTGTACGTTTTGCACCTTCTCCCACGGGCCCGCTCCACATCGGCGGTGTCCGTACCTGTCTGTATAACTATCTTTTCGCCCGGCAGCACGGCGGCGACCTCATCTTCCGAATCGAGGACACCGACTCGTCGCGTTTCGTGGCGGGAGCAGAACAATATATCCTGGAAGCCTTCGACTGGCTTGGCATCAAGTTCGACGAGGGCGTAAGTTTCGGCGGCGACAAGGGGCCCTACCGTCAGAGCGAGCGCCGGGAAATCTACAAGAAATATGTGGGGGAACTCCTCGATGCCGGCAAGGCCTACTATGCCTTCGATACGCCCGAGGAACTGGAGGCTGCCCGCAAGGAGACTCCCAATTTCCAGTATGACGCCCGGACACGCGGCAGGATGCGCAACAGCCTGACCCTTGGTCTCGACGAGGCCAAACGGCTCATCGCAGCCGGGGAGAAGTACGTGGTGCGTTTTCTCATCGACCCCGGCGAGGATGTGGTCGTCAACGACATGATTCGCGGCGAGGTGAAAATCAACAGCTCGATACTGGACGACAAAGTGCTCTACAAGAGTGCCGACGAACTGCCCACCTATCATCTGGCCAATATCGTGGACGACCATCTGATGGAGGTTACCCACGTAATCCGCGGTGAGGAGTGGCTGCCCTCGTCTCCGCTCCATATGCTGCTCTACCGTGCATTCGGCTGGGAGGATCCCCGCTTCGCCCACCTGCCGCTGCTGCTGGCACCCGAGGGCAACGGCAAACTGTCGAAGCGCGACGGCGACAAATACGGATTCCCCGTCTTCCCCCTCGAATGGAAAGACCCCAAGACGGGAACAATCTCCTCCGGCTATCGCGAGAGCGGCTATCTGCCCGAGGCCGTGGTCAACTTCCTGGCCCTTCTGGGCTGGAATCCCGGCGACGACAACGAGGTGATGACCATGCAGCAGCTCATCGACACGTTCAACATCGAACACTGCTCGAAGAACGGTGCCCGCTTCGATGTAAAGAAGATGCTGTGGTTCAACCATCACTATCTGCAGGAGTGTGACGAACAGATTCTCGTGAATGCACTCCAGGCCGACCTCAAGGCCAACGGCATCGCGGAGACCGATGCCCGTGTGCGGCAGATAGCAGGCCTGATGAAGGAGCGCGTCAACCTGCCCAAGGAGCTTTGGGAACAGTGTGCCTTCTTCTGGCAGGCTCCGGAGGAGTTTGATGCCAAGTCGCTCAAGAAGTGGTGGAAGGACGAGGCTCCCCAGTATGTGGCTGCCCTCTGCGACTTCCTTGAGAGCCAGGACGACTGGAGGGGCGAGACGCTCGAGGGCAAGGTGATGGAGTGGATTGCCTCGAAGGAATGGGCCGTAGGCAAGGTGATGAATGCCTTCCGCGTGACCCTCGTGGGTGCTGCCCGCGGTCCCCAGATTTTTGCCATCACCGACTTCCTCGGCAAGGAGGAAAGCCTCCGCCGTGCCCGCAAGGCCGTCGAAACGCTCAGCGTCTGATTTTAAGGATTTGCCGACGATGAATCTGTTATATAATATAGGTATAAGGGGCTACGTTGCAGCCATCGGGCTGGCATCGGCATTCGGCCACAGGAAAGCCAGACTGATGCAGGAGGGCCGCAAGGGGTGGAAAGCCATCCTGAAGGAACGGCGTGCTCCCGGCGACCGCTATGTGTGGTTCCATGCTTCCTCGCTGGGCGAATTCGAACAGGGACGTCCCCTGATGGAAGCCCTGCGCGAGAAGCATCCCGAATACAAGCTCCTCGTCACCTTCTTCTCGCCCTCCGGCTATGAGGTGCGCAAGAACTACAAGGGCGCCGACATCGTGATGTATCTGCCCTATGACATCCGCTCGGAGGCGAAGCGTTTCGTAGAACTGGCACGGCCGGAAATCGCATTCTTCGTGAAGTATGAGTTCTGGGGCAATGTGCTCGAGGCGCTGCAGAAGAAAGGCATACCCTGTTATCTGATTTCAGGTATCTTCCGCAGGAACCAGAGTTTCTTCCAGTGGTACAGCGGTGCTTTCCGTCCCATGCTGGGGATGTTCCGTCACCTCTTTGTGCAGGATGAGGAATCCAGGAATCTGCTTTCCGAAATCGGTATAAAAGAGAATGTAACCATCTGCGGCGACACGCGTTTCGACCGGGTGATTGCCATCCGGCAGCAGGCCAAAGACCTGGCCTGGGCAGAAGCCTTCCGCCGGAAAGGAACATTCACGCTGATAGCCGGTTCCTCGTGGCCGAAAGACGAGGAGATACTGCTGCCCCATTTCAATGCGCATCCCGGGATGCAGCTCATCATTGCGCCCCACGAGATTCACGAGGGGCATGTGCAGCAGATTATTGCAGGGCTGAAACGTCCCTACATCCGCTATTCGGAACTGAAGCCCCTGCTCGATGCCGGACGGACAGACGAGGCGATTGCCAAGGCAGAAGCGGTCGATTGTCTCATCATCGATGCCATCGGCTTCCTGTCGTCCATCTACCGGTATGGCGATGCCGCCTACATCGGCGGCGGATTCGGTGTGGGCATCCACAACACACTGGAAGCTGCCGTCTATGGCATTCCCGTGGTGTTCGGTCCCAACCATCAGGCCTTCCGTGAAGCCTTGGGTCTCATCGGCAGTCAGGGAGGTTTCCCCATCACCCAGGCTTCGGAGTACGAAGCAATCATGAACAGCTTCCTTTCCGACACCGCCTTCCTCAAGGAGGCAGGGGAGAAGGCCGGCTGTTATGTGCACGAAAATGCCGGAGCCACCGAAACGATTTTCTCCGCGGTGTT
>CAJOOX010000006.1 GCA_905236195.1 uncultured Bacteroidales bacterium | reverse complement strand
TGGCCGGTTTTGTCGCTGCCCCAATAGACCACCTCCTCGCGCCAGTCGCCGAAAAGGTCGCACTGGAGGTTGGGGTTGTACTTGGTGCCGTTGATTGTGGAGGCACCGCCGTTGAGGTTATAGAGCGTAACGGTGCGACCCCAGCTCTGGTACTGACTGTCCCACGTGTCGATGTGGCCGCGGTCGTGATAGCTGTCGTAGAGTGTTCCGTTCCAATAGATGCGGTAGTTGATGGAAGAAGAGCTGACCGTGCCCTGCTGCCAGGGACAGATGACGCGGCCGTAGCTGTCGTACATGGCGGCGTTGTTGGAGTTGAACGACTCGGCACCCTCATGCCTGTCGTCGCAGTCAAGAATCAGGCCACGGCCCGTATCGGTCTGGCTTGCGGGGGTGTAAGACGCAATCACGCGACCGGTCTTACCGTCGCGCAGCGAGTAGTCCATGATGTTATGTTCATAGACCATATATACCTCCATGCCGGGATTGTCCCAGTTGAAGTCGCCGATGTGGGTAGCATCGCCGTGACCGAGACCTGTGCGCCAGAGGCAGGAGCCGTCATCGTCCATGACAGCCGAACCGACATCAATCTCGTCCTTGCCGTCGCCGTCGAGGTCGCCGACAGCCACGGAATGGGCGCCTTCGCCGTAAAGACCCTGACCGGACGTGGTGTAGGCTTTTTTCCACACCTGCCGGAGCGTGGTGCCGTCCCAGGAATAGGCTGCGAAGTAAGACTGGTTGTAATAGCCGCGGTTGAAGACTCCATAAGGCAGCTGGTCCAGGCCGTTCATGAACGCCATGCAGGCCTTGAAACGGTCGGAACGGTTCATCTTCTCATCGCCGTAGGAGCCTTCGGCATACCTGGGATAATAGTCGGCGGTGCCGAGTACCTTTCCCGTCTGACCGCTGAAGACACTCACCCATTCGGGACCATCGGCAATCTTGCCGTTGCTGCCGACATAGGACCTGGTGGGGTCGGCTCCGTCTTTGACGACATACTCGCCAGTACCGTCAATGGTGCCGGGTGCCGTCTTGACCATCATCTCGCCGAAACCGTCGCCGTCGAAATCATAGCAGAGGAACGTTGTATAGTGGGCACCTGCACGGATATTCTGTCCGAGGTTGACACGCCAGAGCAGCGTGCCGTCGAGCTTATAACAGTCGATGAATACGTCGGAAGTCTTGCCGCTGTTCTGGGAATCCTTCGAATTGTCGGGATCCCACTTCACGATGATTTCGTTCTCGCCGTCGCCGTCCATGTCGCAGGCAGAACAGTCGTTGGGCGTATAGGTGGCCGACAGACGCGTACATACCGGTGTCTGCAGATAAATGCGGAACGTCTGGTCGCTCCAGGGTCTGACGTTGTCCTGCCGCTCGACCACATTGCCGTCGGCATCCAGAACTTCGAGCGAGTAGGATGATGACTTTCCACCGGCCGCATCCATATAGTTGGTTTTGGCTTTAAGTTCAACGACCTGTGTTCCGTCACGCAGGAGGCGATAGGTATAGCGGTTGTTGTCGGCCTCGCGGTAACGCCAAGAGACAAAGACACCGGACTTGTCAATGTAAATGGGCAGCAGACCGCGGTTGAGGGGTTTCTGGGCCCAGCCTGTCAAAGCGGCAAGCATCAGAAGAATGCTACAGAGGATTTTTTTCATTTTTTTCAAATCAATTACCGTCAGGCTTGGTTGTGTTGACATCGCCTGACCAGGGCCAGACGAGCGCTTCGGGCGCATCGGGAGCGGCAGCATCGAAATCTGTCCATCCGGGACGGAGATACTGCACCATGGGGAGACCGAGGTTCTTCCAGCCCATCACCATCATTTTGGAAATCTCCCAGGCGCCGAATGGATTGAAGTGGGTGTTGTCGGCCAGGTCCTTCTCGGAATTGAACATGGCCTTGGGATAGTGGACGAGGGTCTTCTTGGAATTCTCCTCGCCGAATGCCTCATACATCTTGGTGACCTCAGCGGTAAGATCGATGAGGGGCACATTCTCGCGTTCGGCCACAGCCTTCATGGCAGCGGGGAACTCGCCATGGGTATTGCGGATTTTACCGTTATCCTCGAAGTTGCGGCGGGCCGTAGGAGTGCAAAAGATGATGTTGCCGCCGGCTTTGCGAACCATATCGACAAAAATCTTGAGCTGGTAGGTATAGTGATACCATGCGCCGTCGCCGGGACGGTGTTCCTTCTCGTCGTTGTGGCCGAATTCACAGACCACATAGTCGCCGGGTTTCAGCATCGAGAGCACCTTGTCGAGACGATGTCCGCCGATGAAGGTGCGTGCCGTCAGACCGCTCTCGCCGTGGTTGGAGATGGCAATACCGTCGCCCAGCCAGCAGGTGACCAGTTGTCCCCAGGAGGCGTAGGGATCGCTGGCCTGGTCCACGACGGTGGAGTTGCCGCAGAGGAAGACGGTGAGCGCCGTTGTGTCGCGTTCAATCTTGAGCGACTGGACACAGGGAGCCTCGCCGTTGAACTCGAAGGTGAGCTTCCGGTCCCAGTTCTTGTATTCGTTTTCGCGGGGTTTGAGCGCCACCTTGCCGGGTTTGCCGTCCAGCACATATTCAGGAGAACGTTTATTGACAACGAACGTAAAGGTCTCGGATTTACCTTTCCCGGTGACCGTATTCTGGAGGAAGAGACGACGGTTCTCGGCGCGCACTACGGTAGCACCGGCCCGGCGCTTGGAACCGAGGGTAACGGTTACCTTGTAGTTACCGTCAGGCACATTGACCGAGAAATAGAAAGGCGCTGTGCCTTTTTTCTGATCCCAGGATGTGCCGAAGTCATAGCCCCATCCTTTCTCTTCAGAAAAGGTGTCGGCGGGATGGACGGCAGTAACGCCCCCTTTGTCCTTGCTGTTGACAAACGAGAATTCATAATCTGTTTTTTCAGTACGGTTCTGTGCGAATGAGAATGTCGCACATGCTCCCAGGAGGAACAACATGGAAAGCTTCGATTTCATAATGTATATTATAATTTTATATTAAAGTTACTAAATTATGCTATTTAACTATTTTACGATTTGACTTTTTTACGATTTGACTTTTTTCGTTCGCTGGGGTCAATTGTCCAATTGTAAAATAGTCCAATGGTCCAATTTATATGCGATTTGATTATTTTATATTAAAGTTACCGATTAAAGAGGGCAATTGAAGTTATAACGTTAGAGAATGATCGATAATCCGGGGGAACTCATCAGCATAGTGGGAAACCATAATCAGGGTTTTGTCGGGCCGCATGCAGAAAGTCTGGATAATGTCACGCACCATGTCGCGGCGATAAGTGTCCAGGCCATGCAGGGGTTCGTCGAGAATAAGGAGTGCGGGGTCTTTGACAAAAGCACGGGCCAGCAGACAGAGCCGCTGCTCACCCGAAGAAAGGGAGAGAAACGTGCGATCGGCGAGCTGGGCAATACCGAAAACCTGCATCCAGAAGCGGCACTTTTCGCGGTCTTCCAGTGAGGGTCGGATATAGAGTCCCACGCTGTCGTGAAGACCGGAGGCAACGATGTCGATGGCCGGCCGGTTCTGGCGATAGGCACGATGGAATTCGGGCGATACGAAGCCGATATGCTTTTTGATTTCCCAAATACTCTCGCCCGTGCCACGACGTCGTCCAAAGAGGGAAATGTCGCAGGCATAGGCGGCGGGATGGTCGGCACAAATCAGACTCAGGAGCGTGGATTTACCGGCTCCGTTTCGTCCCTGGAGGGCCCAATGCTCACCCCTGCGGACAGTCCAATCGAGACCGTTATATAGCGTCTTGCCTTCAAAAAGGCGGAGACTGAGATTGCGTATGGAAATAATTTCATCCGACTCGCGTCCGTCGCCAGTCAGTGTGGCAACCGGCTTGACGGGGAGCTTCATTATGGCGGACCGGAGACTTTCGTTCAGGAAGGTCTTCGAACCGTGGGCATCCCACCATGAGAGGTATTCGGAGCGTGTCATCTTGGGCATGACACAGCCCCCCTCGACGCGGACAACATGGGTCACACATTCGGGGACACGGTCGAGCATGGAAAGCACCAGCACGAGGGTAACGTTCCCCATAGCCACAAGCTGCCGGAAGAACTGTTCCAGCTGCTCTCGCATGGGAGCATCCAGGCCGATGTAGGGATTGTCGACGATGAGCACCCTGGGGTTGCGGATGAGGTATCGGAAAAGATGATAACGGCGCATCTCTCCCGACGAAAGGAGCACGATGCGTTTATCCAGCAGGGGACGCATCATGAAGGTGTCGATGAGCGGCGAATCGAGACATCCGGGAGGCAGGAGCGAACGCAGATAGGGCGACTCGTCGCGGTCCTGGGAATTGAAACGCTGCTGGAAATAATAGGGATTCTCGACAGAACCGATATTGTCCTCGAATGTAACCTGTATCACATTGCCGTAGGCTGTGGCCGGCACATCGGGACCGAAATCATAGGTAAGCCCCCCCTGAGAGAGAGGGTTCTTGCCGGTCAACATGGCTACGAGGTTGGTTTTACCGGCTCCGTTGGGTCCTATAATAGCGATATGCTCCTGTGGACCAACCGAGAGGTCCACAGGAGCTTTAAGACGGATGAGCGGGTTTCGACCCACAGCATCCTTGAGGATGATACTCATTCTGTTAGACATGTGCATCTTTGGATTCTGAGAGATCAATCTCCTGGTTATCGCGGTCGATAACTTTATACTGAAGCAGTTCCATCGACTGGTCGGTAATCAGTTTGAAACCGAACCCGTAACGGAATTTCCACTTCAGCCAAGTGGAGATGAACCCTGAGTGCAGATAGGCTGCAATGAAGGGGTGAACGTGAAGGCGGAAATTCTTCACTTTGAGTTGCTGAGTAAGGATGTCAAGTTTCTCCTCCAACCGATCGGGGAAAAGAATGGATGGCTTGACCACATGTTTTCCGCCACAGACAGGACAACTCTCCTCGTGCTGAACGTCCATTACGGGACGCACTCTCTGGCGCGTGATCTGCATGAGGCAGAACTTAGAGAGGGGTAGGATGTTGTGTTTTGCGCGATCGGTGAGCATGAGCTCTTTCATGTGTTTGTAGAGCTGCTCGCGGTGCTCGGCTTTGTTGAGATCGATGAAGTCGATGACAATGATGCCTCCCATATCACGGAGACGCATCTGACGTGCAATCTCATCGGCAGCAGCGAGATCGACGAGGAGGGCATTGTCCTCCTGATCGTCGGCCTGGCGCGAACGGTGTCCTGAGTTGACGTCGATGACGTGGAGGGCTTCCGTGTGTTCGATGATGATGTAGGCGCCTGCCTTGCACGAAACGGTTTTTCCGAGCGACGACTTGATCTGTCGCGTGACGTTAAAGTGATCCAGAATAGGCTGGTCACCGTCGTAGAGACGCACTATGTCTGCCTTTTCAGGGGCTATCAGACGGACGTAGTCCTTAATCTGCGTGAACGTAGCTGAGTCGTTGACCCAAATGTTCTCGAACGACGGATTGAAAATGTCTCTCAGAAGCGCTACTACGCGACTTGTTTCTTCGTAGCAGAGAGTAGGAGTTACGCCTTTCTGCAACTGGGACATTGCACTTTCCCACCGGTGGACGAGGTATGTGAGCTCCGCCTGGAGTTCCTCGACCTGTTTACCTTCGGCAGAAGTACGTACAATTATGCCGTAGTTCTGAGGCCTGATACTCTGCAAGATCTGACGGAGGCGCACTTTCTCCGAACTTGAGCGTATCTTCTGAGAGATGGATACCTTGTTCTGAAATGGTATCAGCACCATGAAACGACCGGGGATTGAAATATCGCTTGTGAGACGTGGTCCCTTGGTCGAAATGGGCTCTTTTGCAACTTGCACCAAAATCTCATCGCCAGCCGTCAGTACGTCGCTTACAGTCAAATCTTTCGGCATATCCGGCAATCGCTGCACCCTTCCGATAGGGACGAGATGCTTGCGGTCGGAGAGCTGCTGTTTGATGTACTTCTGGTACGTCTTGAACTGAGGTCCGAGATCCTGATAGTGAATGAATCCTTCCTTGCTGTAACCCACATCGACGAAAGCAGCATTCAGACCCGGCATAATCTTTTTGACTTTGGCCAGGTAGATGTTACCAACCGTGAAGCTCTGGTCTGACGACTCGCGCTGGTACTCGGCCAGACGTTTGTCTTCGAGCAGACCAATGGTAATCTCCTTCGATTGGGCATCGATAACAACTTCTCTTGTCATCTGGGTGAAGGTTGGGATTTTAAAAATGGGGACGACGCGCGTGGCGCGCCGTCCTCTGATCAATGCTTGTGACGATTCTTACGCAGACGCTTTTTGCGCTTGTGCGTACTCATCTTGTGACGCTTATGCTTCTTACCGTTAGGCATATTCGAAACTTTTAAAGGGTTAAACTTATTTTTTGTTATATTATTTACTTGGAAGCGGCGATACCGGCAGCCAGCTCCTCAGAGGGACGGAACACTACTACCTTGTGGGCATCGACCTTGATGGTTTTGTCGTTGTTGATGTCACGGGCGACACGGGCTGCACGCATCTTAACGACGAAAGTACCGAAACCGCGCATAGCGACGCTTTCTCCATTCTCAAGCGACTCTGAAGCGACATTGATGAATTCTGCCATCACATTGGTCACGGCAGCCTGATCCAGGCCGGTACGTTTAGCGACAATCTTGATGATTTCAGATTTAGTCATTTTCTGTTTTCTTTATGATTTAATATTTGTATATTTTTGAATTTTGCATTCCTTGAAATTGACTCCCGAAGTAGTCAAATTCCCGAAACGGCGTGCAAATATAAGGCATTATTTTGATTTTTCCCAATTTTTGGGTGAAAAAATTAAAAAAAAACGTATCTTTGCGACGTTTTTGGGGCATATTGCAACCTACAGCCGCGTTTTTAGCTCAATTTTGTCCCTATCATTTAGCGATTTATAATATAGGAAATAAGCAATGAGGCTTCTCGAGTGGTATGAGAACAACCGTCGCCAGCTCCCCTGGCGCGACACAAAGGACCCCTACCGGATCTGGCTCTCGGAAATCATCCTGCAACAGACGAGGGTGATTCAGGGGCTGGATTATTATCTGCGGTTCGTGAAGCGGTGGCCCAGTGTACGTGCACTGGCGTCAGCCTCTGAAGACGAAGTCCTCAAGGAGTGGCAGGGGCTGGGATATTACAGCCGCGCACGGAATCTGCTAAAAGCAGCACATCAGGTGATGGAGCAGTTCGGCGGACAGTTTCCGACAAAATACCGAGACCTTATAATTTTAAATGGAGTAGGCCCTTACACGGCGGCAGCGATTGCCAGTTTCTCGAGCAACGAGGCCGTAGCGGTCGTGGACGGCAATGTCTATCGTGTGCTTTCCCGTCTCTATGACCTCGAAACGCCCATCGACAGTTCAGAGGGTCAGAAACTGTTCAGCCGTCTTGCCTCCGAGATGCTTGACCCCCGGGAGCCGGGTTTGCACAACCAGGCCGTCATGGAACTGGGTGCCCTGGTATGCACACCGGCCTCACCCCATTGTGGGGAGTGTCCTCTGCAGGAAAAATGTCTCGCCAAAGCTCAAGGCACCATCTCCAGCCGTCCTGTCAAACAAGGGAAAGTGAAGGTTCGAAACCGATGGTTCAACTATCTTATTTTCAAATTCAACGACACCCTTTGGGTGCACCAGCGCGGCCAGGGCGACATCTGGCAGGGACTCTGGGAATATGTGAACGTAGAAAGAGAAAGTCCGATTAAAGGCGAATCGGTAATGGACCTGGCCCTGTCGGTATTGTCTCACGAAGAATGGGAGGTTGTGGAGAGCGTTGTTCCCGTTGTGGAAGACAGACATCATCAACTGACCCATCAGCTGCTTCATATCAACTGTTTCCTTCTGAACCTTTCACAAGAAGTTCACCCGAAAGGCCAATACGAACAAATTTCATGGAATAATTGGGCTGAAAAGGCCATTCCGAAGGCTATTTTTGACCTAAACAGCAAAATTTATCCTTTTTTTGTACCGTAATTCAAAAAAAAAACATACCTTTGCATCGTTAAATTGAAACATATTTTTTAATTTTTAATTAAAATGCCTGTTAATAAAGTAATTCTGATTGGAAATGTGGGGCGTGATCCCGATATCAAGCGAATGCCCAGCGGCACCGTATGTGCATCTTTCCCCCTGGCTACTACCGAACGCGGTTATAAGACGAAAGCCGGCGTAGAAATTCCCGAAAAGACTGAATGGCACAACATCGTTGCCTGGCAGGGCATTGCCGAACGTATCGACCGGCAGGTAACCAAAGGCTGTCTCATCTACATAGAGGGTAAACTGCGCACGCGCAGTTATGACGATCCGAATGGAGGACCGAAGCGCTATGTAACAGAAATCTTCGTCGATCAGTACGAGATGCTTCGCAAATCGAACGCCGCAAATTCCCAACCCGAAGAATTGCCGGAACCTGAAACTACCGATGCGGTCTGAAAGCCGCACTGGCTGATGAGACAAAGACGACTTCCTCTCTTTCTGCTGCTCATACTGCTGAGCAATGTGATTCAAGCCCGTCAGGTAGGCGACAGTATTCTGTCGCAACTGAACGATCACACGATACTACTCGACTACACGTTAACCCCCGCGGAGGCTGACGCGTATGGGCATGCCTATTCCACCATCGGGGATGCAATTGCCCATTTACAGGACGGAACGGAAGAAACTCCGATGCGGCTGCTTATCGCTCCGGGCGTCTATTGGGTGGATGACCCGGACGATCCCGGCATACGTATGGCCGGAGCAAGCGACCGCGGGACGCCCTACGGCATGACCATCCGTTGCGAACACTTACGGCTGGAAGGACTCACCGACGACCCCCGCAATGTCGTTCTGGCATGCAATCGCGGACAAACGCAAGGGGCATTGGGTAATTTTACCATGCTGCGTATCATAGGCGACGATATACAGGCACGGAATCTCACATTCGGCAACTACTGTAACGTCGATTTGGAGTTTCCCCTGAACCCGTCATTCAACCGGCAGCGTCGTTCCGATGCGATTGTACAGGCCCAGCTCGTGCATGTGGATGCCGACCGTGTGTTCTGCGACAACTGCAGGTTTATTTCCCGTCTGAATCTCTGTCCGATGACGGGAGCCAGGCGAACCCTCTATCGCGGCTGTCATTTCGAATCGACCGATGACGCGCTTCAGGGTTCTGCCGTCTATCTGCAATGTGATTTTACTTTTTTCTCTTC
>CAJOOX010000005.1 GCA_905236195.1 uncultured Bacteroidales bacterium | reverse complement strand
CGACGAATACTGGCCCTCGCGTTCGTCCTATTTCGGCATCGTGGATCTGGCCGGACTTCCCAAGGACCGCTACTATCTGTACCGTTCCCATTGGAACAAGGAGGCAGAAACGATTCATCTGCTGCCCCACTGGACGTGGCCCGGCAAGGAAGGCGAGAATGTGCCAGTCTATTGTTACACCAACTATCCAACGGCAGAACTGTTCGTGAACGGCAAGTCGCAAGGCAAAATTTCGAAAAAGAAAGACACGCGTCTGGACCGCTTCCGTCTGCGCTGGAACGACGTGAAGTACGAGCCTGGCGAAATCAAAGTGGTGGTGTATGACGAAAACGGCACAGAGAAGGGCAGCCGGACGGTGAGGACTGCAGGCAAGCCCCACCATCTGGAACTCTCGGCGGAACGTTGCCGGCTACAGGCGCTACCGCTCGACAGCAAGGGACAACCGCTCTCCGATCCCGATCTGGCCTTTGTGACCGTCAGCGTTGTCGACAAGGACGGCAACCTGTGTCCCGACGCCGACACGCAGCTGAGTTTTAAGGTCGCCGGCAAGTCGGCCGCCTTCAAGGCAGTATGTAACGGCGACGCTACCTCGACCGAAGTGTTCACCAATCCTACGATGAAAGCCTTCCACGGACAGTTGGTCGTTGTGATTGAGGCCAAAGCCCTTGCAGGATTATCGACCCTCAAGGTGTCGGGCAAGGGTGTGAAGGACGCTGCTGCGAAGATTGTCGTCTATAACAGCGGCAGCGAATAACGATTCTTCCATCCCCCCCCCAAAAAAAAATTACTCCTCGCTATTCTCACGAACGGCGGGGAGTTTTGATGATGTTCTAATCTCGTTAACATAAATTCAACGGTGCGCCATAGAGCGGGAGGAGGAAGCAGGCGCACCTATCAATAAAAACAAACTTTTCTGAAGAATGATAATAACTAAAAATAAGAACTTGTGTCGATTAGATTTAAGAAACCTTTTGACGGTGCAAAGATACAACAAATAAGCGAATCGTGCAAATATTTTGCAAAGAAAAATTACAATTTTATAAAAATTTTGCACATTTCACCCATATTTTTCCCCAAACAGGCGAAATTTTGAAAAAAATACAATATCTTTTTGCCGGAAATTGAGATTTAAACGTGATAATCCCCCGCCAAGCTACCATTTTCGTGACGGGGGATTTCTGGATTTCAGACCCTAATATTCAGGAAGCTTCCTTCTGTTTTTTTTCCTTGAGCGTGCAGTATCGGTCGCACTCCTGGCAGACATCGTAGCCGAGGAGGGTTCCGAGAATGAAGTCCTCCTCGGGCGAGAGCTCGTTGACCGCTCTGTTGCCGATGAGGAGACGTACAGCCTTGAGACATTCCTCGCGTCCGAAGTAGAGGTTGATCTTATCCTTGGAAACTTCTTGCACATGAAAGGCGATTCCCTGGGAAGAGAGGCGTTCGGTTGCGAAAGTCTGATACCTTTTGAGCATTGTCATCAGAATCATGCGTCGGATACCTTTTTTGTACTCATAAACGTGGTTCATAAATACCCTCAGGGGGCCGTTCATTGCAATTGCTTCAGCGCTCATTTTCGGAAAAGTTGAAGGGTTCTGTAATCAGGGAGAATATTATTTATTAAATACCGACAGATGCAATCCAGCTGTCGATGCGGGCTTCAGTCAGGTCGGGTTCGTTGGTTTCGTCGAGAGCGAGTCCGAGCCACTTTCCATCGACAACACCTTCGCTGGCGTCGAACGTGTAACCTTCGATGCTGGGACCGGGACAAATCTCGGCGCCCGTATCTTTCACACTATCGTAGAGGGGAGCCAGTGCACCGCAGAAAGTGTCGCTGTAGCCGGAGCTGTCGCCCACCGAGAAGAGGGCTACCTTCTTGCCGCTGAGGTTCATCGCCTTCACACGATCCATTGCATCATACCAGTCGTCCTGTACTTCTCCAGCGCCCCATGTGGACGAGCCGAGGAGGATGACATCATAGTCGGGAGCTTTGTCAATCTCAGTGCACGAGAAGGCGTCGCCGCCCGTTTTGGCTGCAATACGGTTGGCGATATCTTCGCACACACCCGTAGTTGAGCCGTAAAAAATTCCAATCTTTGCCATAAGTCTAATGTTTTTTTAGAAATTATTGATGTAGTTTGTCTGAAATGCGGGCTGTTCCTGCAGGCAGGAAAACGGCCTGTTTGTTTTGACGCTGCAAAGATAGGGCATTTCGCGCACGTACACAATACTATTTTATTGGTATTTTAAATGGATGGGGCACTCATCGTTTTTAGGTATCAGACCATAAAAAAGAGGGAGGCCTCAATCACTGAGCTCTCCCTCCGTTATGCAAAGTTATGATTAATAATTATTTGCGGTAGTTGTCGAGATCAGCGACCTCGATATCCTCCACGAAGGAGGCATGTTTCTCAACCTCGCTGGCCGCGAAGCGTACATAAACGCGAGCGCTCTTCTCAAAAAGTTCGGCGCACTTGGTTGCGTTGTCGAGGATGAGGAGACACATGATGATGTCGGCAGCCATCTCGTAGAGGTGACGTGCGGCAAAATCGTGGAGTTCCTGGTTGCCGGCAGCAACAATCTTCCCGACACATGCCTTATAGCGCTCAGCCATGTTGGCCACCTTGGCCTGAAGGGGCTTGAGTCCTTCGGACACTTCGTTCTGGAGCATCTCGTCAATGACCTGTCCGTAGAATCCGTTGGTTACGTAGCGGATTGCGGCAACGGTCTGGAGCTGGGTCGTACCCTCATAGATGGAGGTGATGCGTGCATCGCGGTAGAGCCGCTGGCAGGCATACTCGAGCATGAAGCCCGAACCGCCGTGAATCTGGATGGCATCGTAGGAGTTCTGGTTGCAGTACTCCGAGTTCATACCCTTGGCGAGGGGAGTGAAGGCGTCGGCCAGCTTGGAATACTTCTTGAGCTCGTTGCGCTGATCCTTGTCGAGGGCGCCTTCGCGCTGAATGTCCTCGAGGGCCTTGTAGATGTCCACATAACGAGAAGTCATGTAGAGGAGTGCGCGACCTGCGTCCAGTTTTGCCTTCATGAGGGCGAGCATGTCGTAGACAGCGGGGAAGTTGATGATGTTCTGGCCGAACTGACGGCGGTCCTTGGCATAGGCGAGGCCTTCGTTGTAGGCGGCCTGCGAGATGCCGACACTCTGGGCAGCGATGCCGAGACGGGCACCGTTCATGAGGGCCATCACATATTTGATGAGACCGAGCTTGCGGTCGCCGCAGAGTTCAGCCTTGGCGTTCTTATAGACGAGTTCGCACGTCGGGCTTCCGTGAATACCGAGTTTATTCTCGATACGACGCACGTTGACACCGCCGTCACGCTTGTCGTAGATGAACATCGAGAGACCGCGGCCGTCGCGGGTGCCTTCCTCCGAACGGGCCAGCACGAGGTGGATGTCGGAGTCGCCGTTGGTGATGAAGCGCTTGCAGCCGTTGAGACGCCAGCAATGCTCTTTCTCGTCATAGGTAGCCTTGAGCATTACGCTCTGAAGGTCGGAACCGGCATCGGGTTCGGTGAGGTCCATCGACATTGTCTCGCCGGCGCAGATGCGGGGCACGAAACGCGAACGCTGGTCCTCGTTGCCGAATTCATAGAGTGTCTCGATACAATCCTGAAGCGACCAGATGTTCTCGAAACCGGCATCGGCCGCAGCAATCATCTCATTGATAGCGGTGTAGGGAGTCACGGGGAAGTTGAGACCGCCGAAACGACGGGGCATCGTCACACCGTTGAGGCCGGCCTTGACGGTAGCGTCGAGGTTCTCTTTGGTCTTGGATGCATATTCCACACGGCCGTTGGCGCAGTGGGGGCCTTCGGCATCCACATCCTCCGCATTGGGAGCGATGATGTTGGCGCAGATATCGCCCGTCAGGTCGAGCACGCGGTCATAGTTGTCGAGAGCGTCCTCCAGATTCTGGGGCGCATAGTCGTAAGCGTCTTTATCGCGGTAGTCGTGCTCCTTGAGCTCGACGATACGTTTCATAAGGGGATGATTAAGCTCAAACTTAATCTCCGGATGGTCGGTATAGAAGTTTGCCATAATAGTCTGATTATTTCGAGTTCTTCTTGTAGTACTTAATCATCTTGGGGATAACCTCCTCGACGGTGCCGTTGATGACATAGTCGGCGATGGTGTTGATGGGGGCATTCGGATCGGAGTTGATCGAGATGATGATGCCCGAATCCTGCATGCCGGCGATGTGCTGGATCTGACCCGAGATACCGCAGGCGATGTACACCTTAGGACGGACGGTCACACCGGTCTGGCCGATCTGACGGTCGTGATCAACGAAGCCTGCATCGACAGCGGCACGTGAAGCGCCTACCTCGGCGTGAAGTTCCTTGGCGAGTTCGAACAACATGTCGAAACCTTCCTTCGAGCCCATGCCGTAGCCGCCTGAAACGACGATAGCGGCCCCTTTGAGGTTGTGCTTGGCCTTCTCGACATGACGGTCGAGCACCTTGACTACATCGAAGAGTTCGTCCTTGACATATTTGGCAACTTCATGCCTGATGACTTCGCCCTTATAGTTGGGATCGAGAACTTCCTTCTTCATCACACCCTCGCGCACGGTAGCCATCTGGGGACGGTGTTCAGGGTTGACGATGGTAGCCACGATGTTGCCGCCGAAAGCGGGACGAATCTGATAGAGCTGTTCGGTGTAGTGCTTGGTGATGGGTTTCTTGTTCTCGTCGAAGCCGACATTCATGTCGAAGTCGCCGATTTCGAGTTCCGTACAGTCGGCAGTGAGGCCGGAGTGGAGTTCGGATGAAACGCGGGGACCGAGGTCGCGGCCGATGACGGTAGCGCCCATGAGGCAAATCTGGGGCTTCTCCTCGCGGAAGAGGTTGCAGACCAGTGCAGCGTGGGGCTGGGTGGTATAGGGGAAGAGACGTGCGTCGTTGAAGATATGCACGCGGTCAACGCCGAAGGGCATTACCTGCTTTTCGATACCTTCGATACAGGCACCTGCACAGATACATTCAAGTTGTACGCCAAGTGTGTTGGCGAGTTTGCGACCCTTGGTCAGAAGTTCGAGGCTGACGTCGCAGACGTTTTTGCCGTCGAGTTCGCAATATACAAATACGTTGTTCATAGTTTAACCAATGATCTTTTCGTTCAACAATTCAACAATGAGATTTTCAACATCGGCATCGCTTGCGGACATCGTACGGTTTTCCTTGGCCTTGAAGACGATGTTCTTGACAGCCTTGACGTTGGTGGGAGAGCCGGTCTTGCCAATCTGCTGGGGATCGGCCTCGATGTCGGCTGCGCCCCAAGTGGTGATGTTGAGGAAGGGCTTCTTGGCGCAGAGAGCCTTGAATTCGTCCTGAGCCTCGGGAGCCTTTTCTGCGGGAGAAGCGGCGTTCTTATAGGTCATTACGCGTTTGGCGTTGCGGGGACGGCAGGGAGCGGCCGAACCGTTGACTGTCACGACGAGGGGGAGGTGAGACTCAACAGTCTCGACGCCGCCGTCGATGTGACGCTTGATGACGATACGCTTGGTGGCGGAATCGAGCTCGAGGATTTCCTCGGCATAGGTTACCTGAGGCAGACCCAGTTTCTCGGCCACCTGAGGACCTACCTGTGCGGTATCGCCGTCGATGGCCTGACGGCCGCCGAGTATGATGTCATAGTTGCCGATTTTGCGGATAGCCTGCGAGATGGTGTAACTCGTGGCGAGAGTGTCGGCACCGCCGAGAGAGCGGTCGGTGATCACATAACCTGCGTCAGCACCGCGGTAGAGGGCTTCACGCACTACTTCGGCCGATTTGGGAAGACCCATCGTCAGCACGTTGATCTTGGAGCCGGGGAACTGCTCCTTGAGGCGGAGCGC
Organism: uncultured Bacteroidales bacterium; assembly: GCA_905236195.1. Taxonomy (GTDB): domain Bacteria; phylum Bacteroidota; class Bacteroidia; order Bacteroidales; family UBA3663; genus Liminaster. The sequence goes on along the minus strand of CAJOOX010000005.1, from coordinate 210 downwards.
CTGTTCCAGGGCGTTGAGGTCCTCGGGATTGAAGACGGCGGGAAGGGCAGCACGGTTGATGGTGCCTTCGGGCGTCATAGCATCCGGACCTACGTTGTGGGTGTCGGGTACCTGCTTGGCAAGTACGATGATGTTAAGAGCCATAATTCTATCTTTTTCTATTACTCGCCGTAAGGCGATTATTTAAAGTTTTTTTGTTGGGGGGGGGGG
>CAJOOX010000004.1 GCA_905236195.1 uncultured Bacteroidales bacterium | reverse complement strand
CTCGAACTCGTGCAGCCCATGAACGAGGGCGGACATTCCCTGCTATCCATCATCGACGACACCACCACTCCAATGGGCGGACGTATGCTCCACCGCTGGCTCCTCTTCCCCCTCATCCATGTCGATACCATCCGCCAGCGGCTCGATATGGTCGACTATTTCTTCCGCGACCCGGAATGCGCCGCAGCCATCCGCGAGGAACTCAAGAGTGTGGGCGACATGGAACGCATCATCGGCAAGGTGGCGGTGGGTCGCGCCAATCCGCGAGAAATCATCCAGCTGCGCGTCGCCCTCCTGGCGGTCAGGAACATCCGGTCCTATTGTGAGGCCGCCGACCTCGAACAACTCCGCGTCCTCGCTTCCCAGATTAATGCCTGCGAGGCCGTGGCCGACAAGATAGGCCGCGAGATAGAACCCGAACCGCCTGTCCTGGTCGGCAAGGGCGACATCATACGGCAGGGCGTGAATGCCGAACTCGACGAACTCCGCCGCATTGCCTATTCCGGCAAGGACTACCTCCTCCGCCTCCAGCAGAGCCTCTCCGAACAGTATCAGATTCCCTCACTCAAGGTGGCCTACAACTCCGTCTTCGGCTACTATATTGAGGTGCGCAATACCCACCGCGACAAGGTACCCCCGGAATGGATCCGCAAACAGACCCTCGTGGGCGCAGAGCGCTACATCACCCAGGAACTGAAGGAATATGAGGAGAAAATCGTGGGAGCCGAGGAACGCATCCTGGTGCTCGAAACACAGCTCTACAACGACCTCATCCGCTATCTAGAGGATTTTATACCACTGGTGCAGACCGATGCCCAGATCATGGCGCGCCTCGACTGTCTGCTCAGCAATGCCCGTGTGGCTGCCCGCTATCACTACGTGCGGCCCGATGTAGACGACAGCCTTGTCATCGACATCCGGCAGGGCCGTCATCCCGTCATCGAACGCCAGATGCCCGTGGGCGAGAGCTATGTGGCCAACGATGTCCAGCTCGACAACGAACACCAGCAGATCATGATGATCACCGGTCCCAACATGGCCGGCAAATCTGCCCTGCTGCGACAGACTGCTCTCATCACCCTGCTAGCCCACATCGGTTCGTTCGTCCCCGCCGACTCCGCCCATATCGGCATCGTCGACAAGATTTTCACCCGTGTGGGCGCTTCCGACAATATCTCGCTCGGCGAATCTACCTTCATGGTCGAGATGACCGAGGCCTCCAATATCCTCAACAACCTCTCGCCGCGTTCCCTCATCCTCTTCGACGAACTCGGGCGAGGTACCTCCACGTACGACGGAATCTCCATTGCCTGGAGCATCGTCGAACACATCCATGAACGGGCCGCAGGACATCCCAAGATGCTCTTTGCCACCCACTATCATGAACTCAACGAGATGGAGCAGTCCTTCTCCCGCATCAAGAACTGGAACGTCTCTGTGCGCGAGGAAAACGGCAAGGTGCTCTTCCTCCGCAAACTCAAACCCGGAGGGTCCGAACACAGCTTCGGCATCCACGTGGCCCGGCTGGCCGGTATGCTCCCCGAAGTCGTCAGACGTGCCGATGATGTGCTGCGTCAGCTTGAGTCCCAGCAGGCCTCCGCAGGCAATCCATCCACATCCCATGTCATACGTTCCCCCCATGACCTCCCCGAGGGCTACCAGCTCTCCATCTTCCAGCTCGATGACCCCGTACTTTCCCAGATCCGCGATGAGATCAAGGGGCTCGACCCGAACAATATGACACCCCTCGAAGCCCTCACTAAACTCGCCGAAATCAAGAAAATCTGCGGGATATAAAAGATAGAGCTTTGTCAGTTCTTTGCGGCAATCTGTATGAAGCTTTTGACAGTTGTCAATTCTTTGCGGCAATCTGCATGAAGCTTTTGACAGTTGTCAATTCTTTGCGGCAATCTGCATGAAGCTTTTGACAGTTGTCAATTCTTTGTGGCAATTTGCATGAAGCTTTTGACAGTTGTCAATTCTTTGCGGCAATTTGCATGAAGTTTTTGACAGTTGTCAATTCTTTGCGGCAATTTGCATGAAGCTTTTGACAGTTGTCAATTCTTTACTGCAATCTGCATGAAGGGTTTGACACTTTTTTGAGACTTCCCCATACGGTTTCCGGGCTTTCCGGGTGCTGCACATGAAAAAAGCAGTTGGAGATACATCCTGTTCGGATAGAATCTCCAACAGTTTACATATCAACGTTCGTACAGATTGTTGGGAGAATAATTACTCACCCCAGTTCTTACGGTCCAGTTTGCGATAGGAGATTGCCTCTGCGATGTCGCAGGTCTGAATATGTTCCCGTCCAGCGAGATCGGCGCACGTCCGTGCTATTTTGAGGATGCGGTCGTAGGCACGGGCAGAGAGATCGAGACGGCTCATTGCGCGACGTAGCAAGGAGAGACAGGTTTCGTCAAGATAGCAGAACTGGCGTTCCAATTGAGGATTCATTTGAGCATTACAATGGACACGCTGCCCCTCAGGGTGAGTAGCGTTCCATTCACGGAACCTTTCAACCTGTATGTTTCTGGCAAATATAACCTTTTCCCGCATTTGTGCAGAAGATTCACCCGGTTTGGTGTGAGACACCTCTTCGAAAGAAAGGGGAAGAATTTCAATCTGTAAGTCAATGCGATCAAGCAGAGGACCGCTGATTTTGTTCAGATATTTTTTGACCTGTGTCGGGGTGCATGAGCATGGATGCGAAGGATGATTATAATAGCCGCAAGGACAAGGGTTCATGGAAGCTATAAGCTGGACAGAAGCAGGATAGATGAGAGAGTTTTTGACTCTGGAAATTTGAATTTGACGGTCTTCGAGCGGTTGACGCAAAATCTCAAGAGCTTCCCGTTTGAATTCAGGAAGTTCGTCCATATACAACACACCATTGTGGGCCAGGCTGATCTCTCCGGGCATAGGGTTAGACCCACCGCCTGCCAGTGCCACCGCAGAAATGGTATGATGGGGAGATCGGAACGGACGTTGTGTTATAAGACCAGTTTCTGAACGCAGGCCGGAAACAGAATGTATCTTGGTGGTTTCAAGGGCTTCTCCCAATGACAAGGGAGGAAGGATAGACGGCATGCATTTCGCCATCATGCTCTTGCCTGCCCCAGGAGGACCGACCATAATAAGGTTATGCCCGCCTGCAGCCGCTACAGTGAATGCCCTTTTAACAGATATCTGTCCTTTTACATCGGCGAAGTCATTGGTAAAATTCTGTTGTGCCTTGAAAAAGAGGTCCCTTGTATTGATTTGTTTAAGTTCGAGTTCTCCACGATCGAGCAGGAAGTTAATAAGTTGACGCAGATTGTCGGCGATGAGCACATCAAGGTTATCTACGACAGCGGCTTCAACCGCATTCTCCCGAGGGACAATAATGCCCTTGAGATGCATAGTCCGTGCCAGAATGGCATAAGGAAGGCATCCTTTGACGGCTTTGATGGAACCATCAAGAGAAAGCTCTCCGACAAGCATATACTGTTCGAGTTTTTCGGGAGGAATATGCCCGGCAGCAGAGAGGATAGCAATGGCGATGGGCACATCGTAGAGTGAACCTTCTTTGCGTACATCGGCGGGAGCAAGGTTCACTGTGATGCTTTTACGAGGGAAATGCATGCCGATTTCGATGAGAGCGCTCTCAATACGGTCACGGCTTTCTTTTACCGCAGCATCGGGCAGTCCGATGATGGATACCCGGCATCCGGGAGTTGCGTTTGTTTCGCAATAAACAGGTGTGGCATTAATGCCCTGCAGAGCAGCGGATATTGTTCTAGTTACCATAGATAAGCAAGGATAGGGGGATTATTTTGCCCGTTTGATTCCCTTGACGTGGCGGTTGATGGTGGCTTTGTTTTTGCTGTTTGTCTTGGGGATGATGTCGGCGAAGCGGTCGATGTTGCGGTCGAGGTCGGAGCCCCAGTGTCCCCGGCCATAGATGTTGCCGTAGGCATCGGTGACGACGGAGTAGGGGAGGGTGCTTATCTTCCACTTGCGGATGCGGGGGTCGGAGAATCCGGCGGGATAGAGGGCATGGATGCCGGGAACATCGCCGACGAGGTCCTTCCAGCGGGCGGAGTCGGTGGCGGAGAGACAGACGGTGACAATCTCCATGCGTTTGGAATAGCGGCTCTTGGCGGCAGTGCGGCCATAGAGCCCGTAATCGCGCCGGATGCGCCGGGCTACCTGCTGCATGGTGTCGAGGGAGACGCTGTCCCACTCGGCCCAGAAGAGATAGAGTTTGCCGCTGTGGCCTATCTCGTGGGTGCGGAATGCGGTGTCGGGGGTGACGATTTCAATGTCGGGAAGCCGTCCGGAGGTTTGGACGGAGGCGGCATCGAGACAGGCGTCGATGTGGCTGACTATCCACTCGGGCCGGGCCGAAGGGGAGAGACTGCCGAGGAGACGCCGTACCATGATGCTGTCGTCAATGCGGGGCACCTCGCGGAGGAGCAGGAGGGCACTGCGCAGGCCGGCGGTGTCGCTGCGGCACACGGAGTCGAGGCGGGCGATGCGTAGCGACTTGGAGGCGGTGCTGTCGAAGTACTGGCCGACTTCGGCGAGCCAGGTATTGACGGTGTCGCCCCCGAGGTGGGTGAGCCTGCCGAGGGTGTCTATCTCGACTTCGAGGTCCCAGGCGGGTCCGCCATACATGTGCCAGATGTGGCCGCGGGTGTCGCAGAGCCGGAGCTCGTCGATGCCGTTGGTCTCGCCTTGCCAGGAGAATTTGCCGCGCACAACGGGCAACTCTGCGTGGAGGAGTTGGCCGTGTTGATCGACCCAGAGCTGCATGACGCTGTCGTGACGCAGACTGTCCTGCCAGATGCGGCCGGTGAGCCGATAGGGACGGGGCGCTAGTTGGGGCGTGTCATGATGGAAGTCCATGCAGCTGCTGACTATAGCTGCGAGGAGCAGGAGGAGATGGGATGACTTCATCGAAGAAAAGGACTGAAGACTATAGACTAAAGTATAAACAAAATTGTTAAAACTCTCTAGCGGATAATAAAGGGGATGGTCTGCGGCCAGAAATTATAAGAAAATTATATTAAACAAAAAACATGAAAAACTCCTGCCAATGGTATAAGTCCTACCGGACTTTCAGAGTGCTTCAAGCGATATGTTCCTGTGAGCGAGCTCCAAAGCCCATTCTCTTGAATCCCTTCACCTTCCTGCGTCAGGTTATACCATAGCCAGACAAAAACCCTGAACCTTGAATTTTACAGTGTCCAGGTGGCACCGTCTTTGGTGTCCTTGACGGTGAAGCCGAGTTGGGCCATGCGGTTGCGGATGAGGTCGGATGTGACCCAGTCCTTGTCAGCCTTGGCCTTGGCGCGGACTTCGAGGAGGAGGTCGACGGCACCGGAGAGTGCGGCGGCATGGGTGTCGTTGCCTGCGGCTGCGGTCTCGTCGCGGAGTCCGAGAATCCGGAAGGCGAAGGTGTCGAAGAGGATGCGGAGGAGGGCCAGGCCATCGGCATCGACGACGTTGGCGCCGTCGAGAACGCGGTTGATGAGGTTGACGAGTTCGAAGAGGCGGGAGATGACAATGGGTGTGTTGAGGTCGTCGTCCATAGCCTCGCTCATGGCTGTTTCCTCGTTGCGGATGCGGGCGAGGAGGGCAGCGGTGCGGTCGTCGGCGGGGCTGACCCGGATGCGGCCGATGTTGGCGTAAGCCTCCATGAGGCGGCGGTAGCCCTTCTCGGCACCCTGGAGGGCCTCGTTGGAGAAGTCGACGGTGGAGCGATAGTGAGCCATGAGGATGAAGAACCGGATGGTCATGGGGGAGTAAGGCTGGGTGAGCTTGGGATGCGAGCCGGTGAAGAACTCATCGAGGGTGATGAAGTTGCCGTAGCTCTTGCCCATCTTCTTGCCGTCGATGGTTATCATGTTGTTGTGCATCCAATAGTGGACACAGGGATGTCCCTGGGCGGCGCAACTTTGGGCAATCTCGCACTCGTGGTGGGGGAAGAGGAGGTCCATTCCGCCGCCGTGGATGTCGAATTCGTCGCCG
>CAJOOX010000003.1 GCA_905236195.1 uncultured Bacteroidales bacterium | reverse complement strand
CTTCCTTCAGATTCCGCGTCGCCACGGACACCCTTGCCTTTGGCTGTAGCCTTCCCGTTATCAGGGCGGCTTGGGGACTTGCACCCGTTAGAGTATGCCCATGCTGGGCGAACTAAAACAATCAAGCCCCGCTGTTGGCGGGGCTTGTTGTTTGTAGTGAATGCTTTTTTAGAGGTTGCCGGCTTCAGCCTGCTTAACCATGGCTTCGGTAGCGAGGATGAACACCTCGACGCGACGGTTCTGGGCACGGCCTTCAGCGGTCTCGTTGGTAGCAACGGGATCCTTGTAGGAAAGACCGGCCTCGGCGATACGGGAGTCGGCGATGCCTTTGCCGCGCAGGTAGTTGCCTACGGACTGTGCACGCTGGAGCGAGAGACGCTCGTTGACAGCGTCCGTACCTGTGTTGTCGGTGTGGCCCTTGATGGCAATAGCGGTATTGATCATATCGCTGGTGCTCATCGTGGTGGCGAACTCGGAGAGAGCAGTCTTGGCGGCAGTGCTCAGGTCAGCCTTGTTGGTAGCGAAGAGGATACCGCTCGAGAAGGTAACCTTGATGGCGGTCAGACCGTTGGCATCGGTGAAGGTCTCCACATTGGCATTGGCCTGCTGGGCAGCGAGCTCGGCAGCCTTCTTGTCCATGTGACGGCCGATGAGTGCACCCGTGCCGGCACCTACTGCTGTACCGATGGCGGCACCGATGGCTGCGCCTTTGCCCTTGTCGGACTTGCCGGAAACGAGCATACCGATGATGGCGCCGAGAGCGGCACCCGAACCGCCGCCGATGGTGGTACCCTTGGCGGTATTGTTCCACGAACTACATGCTGTCATGAAAACGAGCACGCTGAGTGTCAGAAATGACAAAAATACTTTCTTCATTTTCGTATTGATTTTATTTATATGATGATAAATTCAAAAAATCAGTGCAAAAATACGATATTTTTCCGAAACATCCAAAATTTTGGGCTGTTTTTTCACTGAATCAACATTTTTTTACCCCGATTGTTAACGAAAATACCCATTCCTGTGCTTATTTTATCGAGTTTTTGGCCCGCCAGTGTATAAAAAAAGGGCGTTTCTGTCCCAATGTCTGTGACAACGGACTCCAAACTGCTGGCACATACGTTGTGAATCGGCTCGGTTTTCACGTTGAAGGGACTGCCTTTTTTGTCGCCCCATATATAATCCGCAAGTTGCGGGAAGTCCACAAAGGGGTTCCGGTTCCCCTGATAAACCTGCACATGGTCGTTGCGGTCGGCCTCGAAGGCGCAGATGCTGTCCTTTGCGTTCCATTCCAGCAACACCGGAATAGCCCATGACTGGAGGGTAGTATAGGCGCTTCCGCCCTTCACGTAGAGGTAATCGTAAGTCCAGGGCACATTCTGATAGCATACGGCATCGTAGAGATAGATTCTTGCGAAATCGCCTTTCCACTCGTCGTAGGGCTCAAAGGCATAGGCACACGTCCCGCCCGATACTGCCGTCCCCACGCGGATGCGTCCGTTATCGAAGGATGCCTTGCCCACCTTGCCGGGCGGATAGTTGCTCTTGGCGGAGTTGGCCTTGCTCTCGGATGGACGCACGTTGTAGAGGTCGGAGTAGATATTGTAACTGCTGCCCTTGCCCCACCACGATTGCGGCACGACATGCTCGCGGTTCACCTTGCCGCTAGTGAAGACCTTGCCTTCCTCGTAGTAGTTGACGTCAGCGGAGAAGAGGTCATAGACCTGATCCTCGGTGCCGGGCACCACGTCGGTAGTCTCGTAGATGGTCTTCAGTTGTCCATAGCCATAGACGGTATGGGGCGAGATGAGCTGGTAGAGGGCCGTCTTGAGGGCTTCGCCGGTCAGTCCGTCTATATTCTTATAGTACGCGCGTATGGAATCGGCGTCTATAGCGCAAAGAGCCTGGGTAAAGCTCAGCAGCAATACCCAGGCAGTTATCCGTTTTGTCATCATTATTTGAGATAAACTTTCTTGCCGTTCACCAGATATACTCCGGGACGTTTCAAGCCGTTGTAGGGCACCTTCTGACCCAGAATGTTGTAGATAGTCGCATTCTTGAGGTTGAGGGAGTCGTCCACACGTACGCCGCGGATGCTGTTGGCTGTAAGGTTCTTCACACCGGCAACGGTGAAGTAGGTATCGACCTCGCCTGCCAGCACGACTTTCATACCGATATTGGAAGGATTGTCCAGCAGGTTGAGCTGTGCGCGCAGGTCCGAACCGCTCTTCAGCTGTACGGGTGCCGTGAACTTGCCGTTGGTCTCATCGGCGGTGTTGGCAATGGAAATATTGGAAGCCAGAGCGTTTTCCGCACCGAACACGGCTGCATTGTTGTTCCAGTAGCCCACGATATAGCCCTCGATATACTGTTCGCCGCTCACCTTGCCGTTATAGTAAGCCAGGTCGGTGGGAACGAAGGGGTTCTCCTTGCTGCCGTCGCCCTCCGAGAGGACATACAGCGTATAGGAAGCCTGTGCGGACTGCCAGGTGGAAGTTTCGGCGCTGGATACCGTAATCACGGTATTGCCCAGACGTTTAACGGACACATTGCCCGAGGCGTCAACCGAAGCGACATCCTCGTCCGAGGACTTCCAGGTGAGAGCGCCGTCCGACTCGTTCGAGAGGGCATTGGTCACAGCAGTGGAGATTCCCTTGAAGACCACTTCCTCGTTAGCGAAGGAGAGGGCAGGTTTCTTGAGCGAAGTGATGAGCTCGATATCCTCGGCCGAACGGGGATAGATTTGAACTGCGCCCCTGTAGGACGAAACCAGTGCCGTCACGTTGTAGGTCTTTTCGGTATCAAAGGTCAACGATGTGGCGGCATTGAAGTTGTCACGCACCGTTACGGTGTTGTCGCTGTCATCGGTGATGGTATTGTTGCGGCTCTCCCATGCGGCTGCGGTGAACTGCACGTCCTTGATGGTTACAAGTTCTGCCTCGTAGTCTTTGTAGCTATTGGTAATGTCAGCAATGGAGACAGTCTGTGCGGTTACTTCGTTACCCGAGGAAACGACGGTAGCGGGGAACGATGCAGACACAAATTCGAGCACTGACTCATTATACAGTTTGAGCGTACCGATCACCTCGCCTGAAATCACATCACCGGCCTTCAGCACAGTCTCAGGCTGGTCGAGATAGCAGAGAAGTCCGTTGATTTCGCCGTTCTCGTTCTCCTGCAGGAAGACATTCCTGCCGTTGACATAAGTCACCAGAAGATTCTTGAACTCGAAAGTCACATCGGGGCTCTTGCTGGCATCGATGTTCTTCATCGCGTGGATGGAGCCAACATGTTCCGTATCATCTTCGGCAGGCTGCACATCATCTGTGGACAGCAGCGACACCGTCTTGATTTCCCAGGTGGGAGCCACAGTCTCGGTGGAGACGTACTTAAACCCAATCCTGACACTACTGCTCTTGCCGCAATAGGAGGTGAGGTCGATGGTATCTTTAACAAAAGTCCACTTGGTGGTGGTTGTAGGAGTGTTGGTGAAGGTAACCTTGTTTTTTGTATTGCCGTCAATCACATATGCCTGACAGTTGTCGTCGAACGTTGTGCCCAGGTAATTGGCAGCCTGATCAATGGCAACCTTAAGGTTGGTCATCTTCGAAAGATCCAGTTCAGGCGAAATCAACCACGCCTCGGAAGCATAGTTCGTTTTGCTTGCGCTCAAATAGGCAGTAGCCTTCATACCATAGTCATTATTCTGCGTCCAGATGTAGGTGAGTGCATCGGGCAGCAGCACATTGTCAATGGTCCAGTCGCCCTGACCTTTGGTAAAATCCTGTTTGTCGATTTCGTGCAGATCAGCAGCCTGCAATGCACCGACGGAGAGGACGGAGAGAATAAGGAGTAAGAATTTCTTCATAAGCAAT
>CAJOOX010000002.1 GCA_905236195.1 uncultured Bacteroidales bacterium | reverse complement strand
GGCCAGCGCATGATGTGTTCGGGCTGGGCTTTCTTCCAGAGGGCGAAGTCGCAGGCATTGCGCTTCTCCTCCTGACCGTCGAGTTCGCGGGTGGTGTCGAGGAGTTCTTCGACGCGGCGGCCGGAGAGTTCGCCGTAGTGGTACTTGAGGGCATACTTCTTGACATCGAAATAGACGGAGCCGTTGACGACATAGGCGTAGCCGGCATCGAGGATGCGCTGGACGTAGGCGATCTGTTCGATGATGTGGCCGGAGGCGTGAGGTTCAATGGAGGGAGGCAGGACGTTGAGGGCTTCCATCGCATGATGATAGCGGTTGAGGTAGTACTGGACGACCTCCATGGGCTCCTTCTGTTCGAGGCGAGCCTTCTTGGCAATCTTGTCTTCGCCCTCGTCGGCATCGTGTTCGAGGTGTCCGACATCGGTGATGTTGCGGACATATCGGACGGAGTAGCCGAGGTGCTGGAGATAGCGATAGAGGACGTCGAAGGTGATGGCGGGACGTGCGTGTCCGAGGTGTCCGTCGCCATAGACGGTGGGGCCGCAGACGTACATGCCTACGCGGTTGGGGACGATGGAGCGGAAGAGCTCCTTCTGTCGGTGGAGGGTATTGTAGATTAACATATTTATATTTTATATTTATATTTGAGTATTTGACTATTTGACTATTGGAGCCTCTCCCCATCCCTCCCCTGAAGGGAAGGGAGTCCTGTGCCGCTGGGGGCAATGGTCCAATTGATATGCTATTGTTCGATTTTTCCGTCGATGAGACGGATGATGCGGTCGCAGCCGCTGGCGAAAGATTCGTCGTGGGTGACGATGACGAAAGTCTGGCCGAGCTGATCGCGGAGCTCGAAGAAGAGGCGGTGGAGGTCGGCGCGGTTGCGGGTGTCGAGGGACCCAGAAGGCTCGTCGGCGAAGATTACGTCGGGGCAGTTGGCGAGGGCACGTGCTACGGCGACGCGTTGTTTCTCTCCCCCGGAGAGTTCGGCAGGTTTATGGGCGGCGCGGTCGGCGAGGCCCATTCGGGCGAGGAGTTCGGAAGCCCGGAGCCGGGCCTGACGGTCGGACTGTCCGGCGAGGAGGCGGGGTATCATAATGTTCTCGAGGGCGCTGAACTCGGGGAGCAACTGGTGGAACTGGAATACAAAACCGATGTGGCAACATCGGAACCGGGAGAGTTCGGAGTCGCGGAGCCGGAGCACGTCGGTGCCGCTGACGGAGACCTGTCCGGTATCGGGGCGGTCGAGGGTTCCGAGGATCTGCAGGAGGGTTGTCTTTCCGGCCCCGCTGGGACCGACAATGGCTGCGACTTCGCCCTTCCGGATGGAGAGATCGATGCCGCGGAGCACCTGCAGGTTGCCGTAGGATTTGGTTATACCGGATGCCTGAATCATCGTTGCTGTCGATATTAAAAGTGTGCAAAGATAGCGATAATTTCGCGAAAGACAAACAAAATGGGCAGAAAATTGTGAGAAAAGGGGGATTATTGTCGCATTTCGGGCGGGATTTGGCATGAGGAAAGCACTTTTTGGGTAGCATCGACATCGCGGCGGAGCTGGTCTTTGAGAGCGTCGAGAGACTCCATTCTGCGTTCCTCGCGGAGGCGGTGGACCACATCGAGGCGGAGCTGCTGTCCGTAGAGGTTGCCGTCCCAGTGGATGATATGTGCCTCGAGGGTCTGTTTGTGGTCGGGTCCGTCGACGGTGGGGCGACACCCGATGTTGAGCATCGCGGGGTGGACGGAACCGTCCTCGAGGGTAGCCAAGACGGCATAGACACCGCGTTCGGGGATGATTTTATCCTTCTCGCGTATCCACAGATTGGCGGTGGGGAAGCCGAGTTTGCGTCCGAGCTGGTGTCCTGCGATGACCTGTCCACCCATGCGGTAGGGACATCCCAGGATGGCCGCAGCCTTAGCCACATCGCCCTGGGCGAGCGCCCTTCGCACCTCGGACGAGCTGTAGTGGAGGCCGTCGCCGTCCTGCCGTTCGGGCTCCAGCACAACCTCCATACCGCAGTCGGCCCCATAGCGGATGTAGTCGTCGAATCCCTCCTCGCGGTTGTGTCCGAAGCGGTGGTCGTAGCCGATGAGCAGTCGCCGGACGTGCATCCTGTCGTGCAGCATGCTGCGGATGAACTGTGCGGCAGAGAGCTGACGGACCTCCTCGGTGAAGTCGAGCAGGAAACAGGCGTCGATGCCGGTGGCCTCGAGTTTGGCGAGACGTTCGTCGAGGGTGTCGATGAGGGGCAGGGGGAAGGCGGGGTCGATGAGCCGACGCGGATGATTAACAAAGGTAATCACGCCTGCGCGCAAGCCATGCTGTCCCGCTTCCCGGCGGAGGTGCCCGAGCAGGAACTGATGACCCTTATGAACCCCGTCGAAAAAGCCGATACAGGTGGCAAAATTGCCCGAAATATGGTCAAAATCACGAAAAATCTTCATTTTTTCACTAAAAAATTTGGATATTATGAAAATATGTCGTATCTTTGCGCCGCAAAGTGACACATTCCCCTTGTTGTTTCGTTCGGATGTGTTCCCCCTGTGTGGTGAGGTTCGCCTCCGGAACGGGTCAAGAAATTTGCACAAGTCTTGCATTGAAGACTTGGTCCCATAGCTCAGTCGGTTAGAGCAGCGGACTCATAATCCGTTTGTCCTAGGTTCAAGCCCTAGTGGGACCACGAAATATACTGGTTTGAAAATTTTCCGTAGGAGGCAGGGCGAAGTGATTCGACCTGTCTCTATTTTTTGGAGACCCTCTAAATCCCCCTTAAAGGGGGACTTTTTTTATTTTCGTTGGTCGATGAACTTGATGGGCTTTCGGGACTTGGCGGGGAAATTGATGAGCCGGATTTCATCGGCGGGGAGGATTTCGACGAGGGGCGCGACGCGCAGTCGGGAACGGAAGCGGTCCTTGAGATCCTTGACGGCGGTGTGGGATTCGGGAGCCTGGGGCATGAGTCCGCAGCGCACGACCACCTCGTCGGTTCCGGCGTCACTGTCGCGCACAACGATGACATAATTCTCGACCCAGGGCGTATTGTCGAGTACGTCGTTGATGGCGGGCGGATAGAGGGTCGTTCCCTTGAGTTTAATCATATTGTTCTTGCGTCCGAGCAGGGGCGTGAGGCGGTAGCTCCAACGTCCGCAGCGGCACTGTCCGACACACTTGGCGGCAATATCTCCGGTACGGAAACGGAGGAGGGGCATGCCCTCGACGCCGAGGGTTGTGACGACGACCTCGCCGGGTTGCCCGTCGGGGACGGGGAAATCGTCGTCGCCGATAATCTCGACGATGATGAGTTCGGGGTGGACGTGTCCGCCCATTCCGTACTGACACTCGGAGAAGGTGGCCGACATCTCAGTGGAGGAGCAGGTGGCATAGAGTTCGACCTCGGGCCATTTCTCGTGGATGCGCCGTCCGAGGAGGTTGAGCGAGAAGTCCTGGTTGCGGAGTCCCTCACCGATGCCGATGATCTTACGGATGGAGCTGTTGCGATAGTCGATGTTGTGCTCCTCGGCATACTGCAGGAGACGCAGGATGAAGGACGGGACGCACATGACAGCATCGGGCCGCATGCGGAGGATGGTGTCCCACTGGAGTTCGGGGATGCCGTTTCCGACACGGATAATAGAAGCTCCGAGGGCACGGATGCCGAGAAAATAGGCGAGACCGGCCATGAAACGTTTGTCGATGGTGGTCATGAGCTGGAGGATGTTTCCCGGGGCGAGTCCGGCGCATGCGAATGATTTCTTCTCGTTGTAGGCGAGCCGGTCGAGGTCGCGGTCGGTGCATCCGAAGGTGACGGGCTCGCCCATTGTTCCGGAGGTAGTAATGTAGTCGACAATCTTCTCCTTGGGCACACAGAGGAAATCGTCGTTGAAAAGCTGGAGATCCTTCTTGCCGGTGAAGGGAATCCTGATGAGGTCGTCGAGGGTCCGGATACGATCAATCTGAATGCCGTAGCTGCGGAACATTCGCTGATAGAAGGGCGAATGAGCATTGAGATAGGCGAGGTGTTGGCGGAGCAGGTCTTCCTGGAAGGCCCGTATCTGGTCGGGCGACTTGTACTCGATGTCCATATCCATAGGGGAGGTGATCAGCATTTTTCGATGCGGTCGGCAAACCAGCGGCGATAGGTGTGCATACGTTCGCGGGAGGTCTGTCCCATCGAGATATCGTCAGGCTGGAGCATAGGACCGAACACGAAGGTGAGGCGCCCGGGACAGAGCACCTTGGCGTTCTTGGGCAGGACGCTCTGGGCGCCATAGACACGCATCGGGATGATGGGGACGTTGAGGGTCTCGGCGAGGTGGAATGCACCGCGGTGGAAGCGTCCCACCTTACCGTTGACGGAACGTGTTCCCTCGGGGAAGATGACAAGGGAGTAGCCGCGGTCGAGGATATCGCCGACAGCCTTCTCATTGTTCTCAATGCCGCCTGAAGCGGGCACGAAGTCGGCGTGGTGCATTGCATAGGCGAAGGCGGGAGAGTTCCAGTTGTTGTCGTTGGCCATACCCACGATGCGCCGGGAGAACGAGATAGCAGCCAGCATGTCGAGGGTGGACTGGTGGTTGCCGATGATGATGGCTCCCCGTTCGGCGGTTTTGATAAAGTCGAGGATGTGGTCGGGGTCCTTGATGTGCACCTTGACGTTGGGCAACGACCATATACCCCATCGGAAAACGCCGTTGGCGAAGGAGTGGAACGAATCACGCCGGGCGAGGTCGTTGTCCTTGCCGCCGCGGAAATGCCACCAGGTGTAGGGGATGGAGATGCCGAAGAGGATGAAGATGTCGATGAGGAGCACGAGGACGGTGGTTACGAAGCGCCAGAGCCAGGTGAGGATGATTCGCGGCCACCCGTAGACAAACGACGCGAGGGTCAAGCAGGTATTGAGCACAAAGATGCGGCCGAAGTCTTGGGCCGGCCGGAAATGGGAGACACTTTCCTCCCTGGGCGGATACCACACACGGACGGGCACGGGGATGACCTGGGTGCAGGCCCACGCTGAGAAGACCATCACCTCGAGCTCGGCCTCATAGCGGGAGGTGAGCAGCGAGGTGCCGTGGAGCTCGCCGACAGGGTAGAGGCGGAATCCGCACTGAGTGTCGGGCAGATACTGCCAGGTCTGGAGCGCGAACCAGAAGTTGGAGAAATGGTTGGCGAGACGGCTTCCCAGCGACATATTCTCGTGGTCGAGCCCCCGGTTTCCCACAATGATAGCGGTGGGATACTCGAGATGTTTGTCGACGAGAACTGGTATGTCCTCGGGGTAGTGCTGTCCGTCGCTGTCGATGGTTACGACATGGGTGAATCCGAGCTCGCGGGCCTTTCGGATGCCGGCCTTGAGGGCAGCGCCCTTGCCGCGATTGGCGTCGAAGGAAAGGACGAGGGGCGGCTGTTCCATCGCCCGGAGCCGGGCGAGGGTATCGTCGGTGGAGCCATCGTTGACGACGATGACATCGGGTAGCTGAGCCTGGCAACGCGTGACAACATTGCAGACGGTCTCGGCATTGTTGTAGGAGGGAATGACGACACAGATGTGGTGGACCCAGCGGAAACACATCGAGAGGCGGGCCAGTTCGGTGTCGTCGTGGAGCACCGTAGCGCGCACCCTGAAGTCGAACTCGTCGCGGTCGAAGATGTCGAAGTCCACACGAATCTCACGCATCGACGGGAGCACGGGCTGCAGGAACTTGGTATCGGTCATCGAGGCGAGGGCGATGTTACGTTCCATGTGGAGCCGGAGGAGGTCCTGACAGATGTCGATGATGCAGGCACCGGGCGTGATGGGGGCATCGGGGAAGTGTGCCTGGTAGATTTCCGACCCGGGATTGAGTGCGAGACGGAAACTGACCGGCGAAGCCGAATGGGAGAGGATAGAGTAGAGTTTGGTCATATTGTTTTTATCTTGCGGCAATGAGCCAACAACCGGATAATATCAAAAGAAGTCCAATCCAAGAGGCGGCGGACACCGTCTCGTGGAAGACCCAGAGGGCAGCCAGCATGCCGAAGACATAGCTGAGGCTGACGAGAGGGTAGGCCATCGAGAAGGGATAATGGCGGATGATGTAGAGCCAGAGCAGCGATGCAGCGGCAAAGGACACCCCCGTGAGAAAGAAGGGGAGGCTAAGCAAGAGCTGCCGCCAATAATCCCACGTCCACGCAAAGGTCGGCAAGTCGCGCAGGGCAATCTTGAGGAGCACCTGGGAAGCCGCGAGGAGGACGGACTGCAGGACGGCGAGGAGGAAGAGTTTCATAGGAGTACCATATTCTTGCCGAGCAGAGTGAGCGAAGCACCCGACTTGCTGTTGTTGAAGAGCAGGATACCAACCTGTCCGGGAATGGACTGCATCTGTCGGAACGCCATGTAGAACGCGAGGGCGGGGGTTGAGAAGCTAACCCCGAGGAACCGGGAATAGTAGGCAGGTCTCAACTCCTGGAAGATATCAGAGAATATCGCGCCGTAGTATGGGAAATCTTCCGCGACACCACTGTAAGCGGCAAACACAACCGGTATGGTTTCGAAGGGGGCACCCTGTTCGAGCACCATATCGCGGACGGCCTCCCCGAGTTCGTAGGCGGTGGGCTGATGGAAGAGCCTGTGGCCGATAATCATTATTTTGTCCTTAATCTCATCGGGCGAGACGGCGCGGAGGAGGAAGGATGCGGCCGCTTCGGAGGCGGGGTATTGTTCGGGCAGACCGAGTTCGCCCGTGCTGCAAAGGAAGCGGTAGCAGTTGTCCGTCATACCATCGACAGCATTTAGGAGTACGTTGCCGGCGAGCCCCCTCCGGAGGCGGAGGCAGGCATCGGCAAGAGCGCTCTCGAAGGAGAGACCGCGATGGGAATAGGTTGCGTTGTAGCCATGCGCTTCTGTTGCTATTGCGATGAGCGACGAGAAGGTGTTGTGGGTTGAGAGCATGAAGCGTGTGGGCGACACGGAGGTCTCGCCGTTCTCGAGCATAGAGAGGAGACACTGTTCGGAGTCCTCGATGTTGCCCAGTCCGGTACCCGTAATGATGGCGTCGGGCACCGAGATACCGGCTTCGCCGAGAGTCCTGCGTGCGTTGGTGAGGGTCCGTTTGAGGAGGAGGCCCATCCGTCGCGCTTCGGCGGGCGAAATCCACTCCCCGAAATTTGGGTCGACGGTGCGGGCCACAGGACCGGAGCAGAGGTCAGGCGTGCGAAGCCAGGCATCGGAGAGAGGCTGCTGGCAGGAAATCTGGGCAGCTGCCTCGACTACGAGGACCGGTCTATCGACCGAAGCAACGGAAGGCGTGACCGCAGGCGGTGCATCGGGAGCAGAGAGCACGACAGCGGTGTCGTTGCCCCCGAAACCGAAGGAGTTGCAGAGAACGTGGCGCAGAGACTGGGCGGGTTTGACCGAGAGCCCGGGCATGAAGCCTGCGTTGAGGCCCATGATGCAGAATGCGGCCTCGATGGAGCCGGATGCCGAGGTGGTGTGGCCCGTGAGCCACTTGGTGGACGCGAAGGGCGGGAGTCCGGAGCCGAAGACACGGTGCATTGCCGCGAGTTCCGTCTCGTCGTTGTTGGGGGTGCCCGTTCCGTGGGCATTGATGTAAGCGATGTCGTCGGGCGAGAGTCCTGCGGAACGGAGGGCGCCCGTCATCGCGCGATAAGCACCCTCGCCGTCGGGGGAAGAGGCCGTCTGGTGGAATGCATCGCAGGCATTTTCCCAGCCCGAGAGATATCCCAACACCTGAGTCTTGCGAGCCCGGGCCGTTTTCTCCGACTCGAGGACCAGATAGGCCGCACCCTCGCCGAGGTTGAGACCCGCACGGTCGTCGGCAAAGGGCCGACAGCGCTGATGGTCGAGAATCATGAGGGCATTGAAGCCGTTGAGGTGGAACCTGGAGAGACATTCGGCGCCACCGGCCACCACGCAATCGACGCGTCCGGACTGAATGAGTTCGGCACCCACAATCATCGCGTTGGCAGCCGACGAACAGGCCGTAGAGAGGGTAGAGACCAGTTCCCAGTGGTTTTCGCCGTCGGCGATGGCGCAGGTTGTAGCCCCGCAGTCGTGGAGAGCGACGTCGGGAGCGGCCTTCGCGCCTTTGAGGATGTCGCACAAAGCCTGTTCGGTGCGGTCCATGCCTCCCACGGTCGTACCGTTGAGGAACGCGGTGCGCACCTTGTCCTTCACGCGGGCGGAACTGAGGGCTTCTCTCAGTGCCAGTTTGCCCAGGAGTACAGTACGGTTGGCCGCCCAGTCATCGGGGAGGCCGAGCAGCGAACGGAGTTCATTGTCAGAGGCGGGCACTTCCCCCACTGGAAGGTCGCGATGGACGGTGTCGAGAAAGCGCACGGGCGCTATCCCGCTACGCAGATCGCGCAGCGTGGAACGGTTGGCATCCACACCGATGCCGAGCGCCGAGACGATACCTATGCCAGTGATACAAATCATCGGAGTGCTTATTTAGTATGGTTCTGACTGATATATTCCGCCATCACGCCGACGGAGCGGAAGATGGCCTTTCCCTCGGCGGGATTGCTGAGACGGATGCCGTAGTTCTTCTCCATGAGCATGATGAGTTCGAGGGCATCGATGCTGTCGAGACCTAGGCCTTCGCCGAAGAGGGGCGCATCGTCCTGTATGTCTTCAGGCTTGAGATCGACGAGGTTGAGAGCCTCGATGATCTGGGATTTGAGCTGTTGTTTCAATGCTTCCATTATGTATTCTAATCTGAAAATCTGTATAATCAAAAAAATCTTTCTGCAAGAGCCGGAGGTCGGCTTCGAAGCGGTCTTCGTCGGGAGCGTCGACCCATCCGCAGAGCACGCGGGAGGCATGGGCGTCCATCATAGCGGCCCGGACGACGGAGAGCATGCGGTTCCAGTCCTTGCGGGGCAGGAGGAACATCGAGGACTCGGTGTTCCATCCGTTGCGGATACATATCTCGCCCGTCACGATGTTGGGCAATGTATAGACAAAGATGGCCGGGGAGGGAAAGAAACTGTCGGGCTTGATGGTGGCCTGATAGCGCAGGTCGTCGCAGAGGGAACCAGCACGCGAGAAAAGGATGACGGCAGGAGCCGGTTCCTGGCCGGAGCGGGCGGCCTTGCGGAGCAGGAGCTCCGAAGCGATGAAGCCCAGACGGCAGAGCGGGTCCATCTTGTAGAACTTGGGATAGTCGCCCACGCAGCTGCGGTAGAGTTCCGTGAGGGAGGTGTCGGAGAGCGAGAACGTCGCGATTTCGCGGAGCCGGGGCAGACCGGGTTTCGGCTCCATCCCCCGGGGCAGGAGTTCAGGAATAGCCCCTTTCCGGGCCCACAGGACGGCCGCATTACAACCTCCGAAGCCAGACAGGAGTTTGACGAAGGCCTGCCGGCCGGTAGGGTGATGGGCGGCCGAGAGGCGGAGCGGCAGACTGACTCCGGCGGTTTCGAAGCCACGCGTCCCGACGACGGTGTGGCAATCGACAGCCTGCTGCGACAGAATGGTCTCGAGCAGGCCCGCTGCGCCCATTGTGTGGCCGTAGTATCCTTTATATCCGTTGACGGGCACGTTCTGCAGTCCGGCGCGCGTAATTGCCTTTGCCTCCATCTCGTCGTTGTAGGGGGTTGCTGTTCCGTGGGCGTTGACGAAAGCGAGCGCTTCGGTATTCACATCCTCGAGAATGCTCTGCAGGGCCTGATAGGAACCTTCACCCGTACGGGACGGCCCCGAGATGTGGTTGGCATCGTTGCGAACAGCGCCCCTGAGGAGTACCCAGTCGGTTTCGGCGACCTCGTTGTCGGGCACATTCTGCAATACCATTACCGCGACAGCCTCTCCGGCATTGAGCCCCTGGCGTGCTGCATCGAAGGGCCGACAGGGTTCGGGCGCCAGCGCCTTGAACGACTGGAAGCCTGAGATGATGAAGCGGTCCTGTACGTCCGCTCCGGCGATGACGGCGGTGTCGCAGCTTCCCGCCTGGAGCAAGCGCATCGCAATCACCTGGGCAGCGACACCGCTGATGCAGGCGTTGCTGACCACCAGCGGTTCGGAGGTGAACCCGACGGAGCGCGCGATGTTGGCGGCCGCCACAGGCAGCAATGCGGCTTCAGTAGCAGAATCGGTCTCCAACAGGG
Organism: uncultured Bacteroidales bacterium; assembly: GCA_905236195.1. Classification (GTDB taxonomy): domain Bacteria; phylum Bacteroidota; class Bacteroidia; order Bacteroidales; family UBA3663; genus Liminaster. The sequence goes on along the minus strand of CAJOOX010000002.1, from coordinate 1,677 downwards.
AGATATTGCCCTTGGTGGAGGAGAGGATGAAGAGGGTGCGGGGCGATGCTGTATCGACCGCAGTTTGCGCGAGAGCGTCGCGCAGCGCGCGTACGACCCAGGTTTCAAAGAGCGTGTGGCCGGGGAGCGGAGTGCGGTCATCGAATTTCGAGGCCACATAAGGCTCTGGCAGCGAAGCGTTACCTTCGTACCGTCTGAGGGCAGACTGTCCGGCAAGGAGGGCCTCCCAGTTGGCAGCTAGGTTTCCGCCCAGGGGCGTAACGATATGTCGGGTCAGAACGCGTATCATTGTTGCAGAGCTACAGTTAATTCACCCCAGGCGACCGCCTCGTTTCTGACCGAGAGCAGCACCCCGATGCGGGTGAGGGGTCCCGCTTCGGCTTCGATACGCAGCGTGGCCTCAATGGTTTCACCCACCCGTGGCTCCCGGTAGACCGACAGACGCCTGACAGCACCGATGTAACCCATGCTGACGGGCCTGAGGAGGATATATTTGTTGATATATCCGATGTGGGCGGCCGACGTCTGGGCCATCACCTCGACCAAACCTGCTGCGCAGAGCCGTCCGTTGCGCACCATGATTCCGTTGTCGGGTACCGTGTAACGGGTACGGGTCTCCGCCTCGTTCCACGAAACGAGTTGATCCACTAGAACAAAGGGGTCCTTCTGGGGAATCAGTTCCCTGACATCTATATCCTTGAACCCGGGTATCACAATTGTATGAAATTGATTAAAAAAAATATAATTCTTAGTTGTGCCAGAACTCGTAGTAGTTGAGCCACTGGAGAGGGTATCGCCGGACGACGGACTCGAGCGAGGCGGCGAACTGCCGGGCGAGATGTTCGGCCTGCTGACGGGAAGAGAGCCCGGGCGCATAGCTGAGCGGGTGGACAATGGTCCGGTAGTGCCATGTGGACTCGCGCATCGTGTAGATGGCGACCACGGGCGACTGTCGCTGCACCGCGAGGGCGAAGGGCCCAAGGGGGAAATCGGCATCGGCGCCCAAGAAGGGGCAGGGGATGACCTTCGGCGAGCCATAGACGCGGTCGCCGGGAATGGAGACAATCTGTCCGTCGCGCAGCGCGGCCGAGAGAGTGAAGATGTGGCTCATATCCTGGCTGGCAATGACCATATCTATGTTGTTGGCGCGAAAGAGTTTCTCGCGATATTTCATCATCACCTCGGTTTCGCCGTCATAGACGAGGGCATAGATGCGTTTGCGGTAGGCTTTGAGGCAATAGCCCGTCAGTTCGAAATTGCCTACATGACTGGAAATCTGGAGGAACCCCGGTTCCCCGTTGTTGAGCTGCTGCCAGGCTTCGTGCCCCTCGAGCGAGATGTTGAAACGGCGGCCGGCGTGGGCGGCGAATCGGTCAAGCACAATCTGTCCCACCGTGAATTCGCTGCGGCAGACCGAGAGGAAGGCCCGGAAGGGGTTTTGGCCGAACCTCAGACGGAAGAACCGCCAGATGGCGCGCGTGCCCCTGTATCCGAAGATGAGATAGCCCGGAATGACCAGCACCATAACGGCATAGAAGACGCGGATATCGATGACCCGCATCATCCGTATGAGCGTATGCTGCATCCAGGGCAGCCCGTCGGTTTTACCCTTCCAACCCTTATGCTCCATCGGGACTAAAAAATCAAAGACCTTTGCGCAGGAGCTGTTCGACCTGC
>CAJOOX010000001.1 GCA_905236195.1 uncultured Bacteroidales bacterium | reverse complement strand
GTACCGAGGATGCCAAGGCTGAGAAGGAGGCTGGCGAGCGTCCGACTATCAAGGGAAAGGTGGATAACATGGCACAGTATGACGTGGGGTTCGTCTGCGTACCCGTTTGGTGGTACACGGCTCCGATGCCCGTCTATACGTTCCTGGAGCAGTACGACCTGAAGGGCAAGACGGTCATCCCGTTCTGTACGGCCTACAGCGGTCCGTCATCGACGCTGAAGGACATCGTGAAGGCTACGCCCGAGAGCGACCACCGCGACGGCATCTGCATCGTGACCAAGGAGATGGGCGGCAAGGACATGGCCTCGAAGCACGGGAGGATTGACAAGTGGTTGAACGAAATAGGATTCTAAGGCGATATGAAGAAATCGATGATTCTTGGCGCAGTGGCTGTAGCAGCCGTCGCCATCGTGGCCTGCACGAGCGGGCAGCAGAAGCAGGAGCCGCAGGGCTTGGTGATTGAGAAGCAGGGTGTCTTTTCATCCGGCGGACGGGTGACGGAACCCATCACGGGCGAGTATGACCCGACGCAGAACTGGCTGGACCAGGAGCGCAAGGGCACGACGACGCACGTGGATCATGCGAATACGTTCTACCAAATTCCGGCGGTTGGCACGGGCAATCCCATCGTCTTCCTGCACGGCTACGGACAGACGCGCACGGGCTGGCAATCGACTCCCGACGGACGCGAGGGATGGTCGGACCTGTTTCTGAAGAAGGGCTACCCCGTGTTCCTCGTTGACCAGCCGCGACGCGGTGCTGCGGGGGCGACGGAGGAGATTGTGACCGATCCGGGCGACGTTTCTGGCGGCAAGTTCAAGGTGGGCGAACAGGCGTGGTACACCCACTTCCGCATCGGTCGCGTGGCACCGGAGCGCTACGAGGGTTCACAGTTCCCCGAGGGCGACGAGGCTCAGCGGCAGTTCTTCTGTCAGATGACGCCCAATACGGGCAACTACGACGAGCGACTGTTTGGCTCGGTGCTGAGCGACGTGCTGGCAGATGTGCAGCAGATGACGGGCAAGAAGAGTATCTACGTGACCCATTCGCAGGGTGGTCGCGTGGGCTGGCAGACGGCGACAGAGAACATCGCAGCCATCGTGGCCGTGGAGCCGGGCTTCGCTCCGCAGATAGGCTCGGAGGAGTACCAGAAGTTCCTCGCTGCGAAGGTACCCATGCTGTTCCTCTTCGGCGACTACATCGAGAACGGCCCCGAGGACATCCAGTCGACAGGTTTCTGGCGGATGGTGCTTGGGCAGTGCCGCGAGTTTGCCGCACAATACAATAAGGACGGCGGCAACGCGAAGGTCATCTATCTGCCCGACGAGGGCATCAAGGGCAACAGCCACTTCATGTTCCAGGAGATGAACAACAGCGAGATTGCCGATCTGGTGGAGAAATGGTTAAAGGAACATAACCTATAAAGACGGACAGCGATGAAGAAGACAATTATTTATGTATTGTCGGGGTTGCTGCTGGCTTCGTGCGGCAGCAAGCCTGCTACCACTTCCGAAGTGGGAGTGACACGGGAGCAACTGACATTCCCAATGGGTGAGAAGATTCAGAATCCGGCATTCACGGGCGAGGCGTTTCTGAGACCGATGATTGCGCTGGATTCGGTGTTCAATTTCCCACAAACCAACACGGTGACGTTTGCACCAGGAGCACACAGCAGTTGGCACCGTCACGGCGGCATGGTAGTGCTGGTGACCGGTGGCGTGGGACTCTATCAGGAGGAAGGCAAGCCTGCGCAGATTCTGCGCAAGGGCGACGTGCTGCAGATTCCTGCCGGTGTGCGCCACTGGCATGGAGCCACGAAGGACAACTGGTTTTCGCAGGTGGTTATCTACGATATGTCGTGGCGGCCCGATTCTACGAAGACAGACAGGGATAACACCATCACTGACGAGTACTATGCCAATGTGAAGATGGAGGAGTACGGGCATCCGACGAATAAGGACAGCCTGATGTTTGCTGCCCCTGACTCTACGATGTCGCTACCGACATTCAACGGGCCTATTCGCTTGGCGAATACTGTGTTCACAGGGAATGTGGCTGGTGCGCCGGGCCTTCACTATGTCGTGTTCGAGCCGGGTGTCATCAATGCCTGGCACATCCATCCGGGAGGGCAGATACTCATTGCGACCGACGGCATCGGCTACCACCAGATAGAGGGTCAGCCCGTGGAGGTGATACATCCCGGCGACGTAGTGATATGTCAGCCCAACGTGAAGCACTGGCACGGTGCTGCTCCCAACTCGCGCTTCGCCCATCTGGCAGCAGGCACAAATCCCGATCGTCCCGCCGTGGTGTGGACGGACGAGATGTTGAGCAAGGAAGAGTATGATAAACTACCAAAAGAATAACAATGAACAGATTTGATTATGAATTTCCTGTCCGCATACACTTCGGACAGGGATGCTTTGAGGATTCACTCCGAAAAGAGCTGCAGAGATATGGAAAGACGGTGATGCTGGCATATGGTGGCGGTTCGCTGAAGCGCACGGGACTGTACGACCACATTGTTAAGATACTGAAAGAGGCGGGCAAGACTATTGTGGACTTCGGCGGCATCATGCCTAACCCGACTTATGCAAAGGTGCTGGAGGGCGCAAGGTTGGCTCGTGAGAGTCAGGTCGATTTCATCCTCGCTGTTGGTGGCGGCTCGGTGAGCGACTGCTGCAAGATAGTCTCGGCACAGGCGCGACTCGACAGCGACATCTGGGACTATGAGTATGCAGAGCATAAGATTCCAACAGACTTTATCCCTCTTGGAGTCATCGTGACTGCCAGCGGCACGGGTTCTGAGCAGAACAATGGTGCCGTGATAACCAACGAGGAAAAAAAGATGAAGAGTCCGCTCTGGGGCTGCTTTGCAGACTTCGCCATCCTTGACCCCGACCTGACAAAGACCGTGCCGATGAAGCAGGTCATCAGCGGAGCCTTCGACACGCTGAGCCATTGCATGGAAACTTATTTCGGGAATCCCCATCGCAGTAATCTGAGTGACGAAATCAACGAGGCCGTGCAGCGCAGCGTCATCCAGAACATGAAGGCTATCATTGCCAATCCCGCCGACGACCACGCCCGCTCGGAACTGATGTGGGCATCGGCAATGGGCGAGAACGGCCTGTTGAAACTCGGCAAGCAGACCGACTTCCAGTGCCACATGCTGGAGCACCAACTCGGAGCCTACACCGACTGCAATCATGGCCAGGGCCTCGCCGTGCTCCACCCCACCCTCTACCGCCACATCTATAAGTCAGCAGAAGAGAAATTCGACCGTTGGGCGCAGGAAGTCTGGCTTATAGATCATGCCAAAGACGGCATCGATTTCCTTGCCGACTTTATATACGACTGTGGGCTCCCCACCAAACTTAGTGAAATAGGTATCACCCTCGATGATACCACTCGCCGTGCTATCGCAGAATCCACCATCATCACCCCTGGCTGCTGCAAACAATTGACGGCTGATGAACTGGAACTGATTCTCAGGGAGTGCGAGTAGATTCTCCTTAATAAATCTCAAAATATTCCTCCATATCACTTCGGTATGGAGGATTTTTCTTATCTTTGCCCCATAAATGGACGACGATCAAGAGCATATCATCATTGCCTCTACTTTGGAGGACATCGGCAGGGGACGGCTTGCCAACTATCTCTGTCATGCCTACTGCCATGAGGGATGCTGCACGTTTACGTATAGTAATAAGGTGTTTACGCTGGCAGCGGGCGACTGTCTGATACTACGACGGGGAGACCTCGTGGAGAGCCTACACCCTACGGAGGATTTCCGCGTGTCGGTCATCTACGTCACGCCTGAGTTTATCGAAATCTCTACGCCGCAATCGAACTACGGCATGAAGGGGTCGCTGGCACTGTTCCAGAACCCAGTGATGCATCTTACGCCTGACCAGCAGAAGGTCTGTGTGCTCGACTTCGACTACATCCAGCGCCGATTGGCCTACAGCAGGCACAACTTCCACCGCGACGCAATGATCAATGCCGTGCAGTGCATGATTATCGACTTCTTCGATTTCCATGCCCAGCAGAACGGGTTGGGCGAGAAAATCACCACGCAGTATGCTCAGGTGATGCAGCAGTTCCTGGAGTTGCTGGAACGGGGTGACTACCGCAAGAACCGCGAGATAGGCTACTATGCCGACAAACTCTGCGTCACGACGAAGTATCTTTCGGAGGTGTCGAAGAAGGTGAGCGGCTATGCTGCCAACTACTGGATCAACCGCTACACGGCTCTCGACATCAGCCGCCAGTTGCGCCACCGCAATAAGACGCTCACGGAACTCACCGACCTCTACGGTTTCTCCTCGCCCAGCTATTTCACCCGCTACGTGCAGAAATTCCTCGGCGTTTCGCCCTCAGATTTGAGGGAGTAGGTACGAAAAGGGAAAAAGTGAAATTATACCCGCAAAAATTATTAAAGCCCCTTGGATAAATCTTCGTATTTTTGCACCGTGAAATTAAACGCTTGTAAAAATATGAAGAAGATTCTGACATTGATGGCAGCCGCACTTCTGATTGGCTGCAGTAGTGATGACAACAACGACGAGCCGGTGAAGCCCGTGGAGAATACGGACGGCAAGACGCTGGTGGTGTATTTCAACGGCCCCATGCCCGACGGTGTGGATGCCTCGACGGGGGCGACACCAGTGGTGAACGGGATGAGTGCCACGCAGTTCGTGGCGCAGCAGATAGCCGACCAGACAGAAGCCGACATCCACCACATTACAGTGGCCGACGGCTATTACCCCATTGTCTATCAAGAACTGGCCGACTTTGCCAACAAGGAGAAAGCGGATGGTACTCACCCCGCGTTGACCTCCCGCTTGGAGAATCTTGGCGACTATAAGAACATCTTTATTGGCACGCCCGTATGGTGGTACACCGTGCCGATGCCTATCTACAGTTTTCTCGATGCCTACGACCTGTCGGGAAAGAATGTGATGCTATTCACGACTCACGAGGGCAGCGGACTGGCCGATGCCGTCAGCGTCGTGCAGCGCGAGGAGCCAGGTGCCAGCGTCAGCACCAGCGGTTTCCATACCCGTGGCAATCAGGCTGGTAGTCAGGCTTCTGCCATCGCCAACTGGCTCAATGGTTTAGGATTTACAAAATAGAGACTACAGATATTATAGCATAATGAACAAGGAGTATATGAAAAAGATGATGACATTAGCCCTGTTTGCCGTTGCATGTATGACGGCCTGGGCGCAGCAGAGTTTTACGAAAGAAGAGCAGACGCTCATCGACCTGTCGAATCAGAAGTGGGCGTGGATGGCAGAGAAGAATGCCGACCGCCTCAGTGAACTGTTCCTCGACAATGCGCAGTTCGTCCACATGGGTGGCGGCTGGGGCAAGCAGCAGGAGGTGGATATTATCCGCAGCGGCGGCATCTGGTACAAGCATGCCGACGTGCATTCTCAGGAAGTGAAGTTTACCGACGAGAACGTCGGCACGGTCTATAGCAACATCCATCTGACCTCAGAGGTGGGCGGTCACGAGGTACGCTTTCCCTTCATGGTGAGCGAGGTGTTTATCCGCCAAAAGGACAAGTCTTGGCGG